>ONOZ01000203.1 GCA_900319595.1 uncultured Bacteroidales bacterium
ACTTCGTACGCAGTAGTACCTTTTGATTGTTCATCATAGATAAAGGCTTTATTTTTTACCAAATCTATAACTCCCTTAAACATATCTTCCTGACCGATAGGGATTTCTAGTGGAACAGGATTTGCTCCTAATTTTTCTTTAATCTCACTAAGAACACCAAAGAAGTCTGCTCCTGCTCTGTCCATCTTATTAACGAAACATACTCTTGGAACATGATATTTATCGGCCTGCCTCCAAACCGTTTCGCTCTGCGGCTCAACACCTCCTACTGCACAAAACAAAGCAATCGCTCCATCTAAGATTCTTAGCGAACGCTCCACTTCTGCCGTGAAGTCTACGTGACCAGGAGTGTCTATAATGTTGATTTTATGTTCGTTGTCCTTATATTTCCAGAATACGGTAGTAGCTGCGGAGGTAATCGTAATACCTCTCTCTTGTTCCTGCGCCATCCAGTCCATAGTCGCCGTTCCGTCATGCGTTTCGCCGATCTTATGACTCTTTCCGGTATAGAACAATATACGCTCAGTAGTCGTAGTTTTACCTGCGTCTATATGAGCCATTATACCTATATTCCTTATCAATCGTAAATCTGCCATCTATTTCCTTACTTTACATTCTAAAATGCGAGAACGCCTTGTTTGCCTCTGCCATTCTATGAATATCTTCTTTTCTCTTAAATGCAGCACCTTCATTCTTGGAAGCAGCTATAATTTCGCTTGCCAAACGTGCAGCCATACTCTTCTCGCTTCTTTTTCTTGCAAATCCGATTAAGTTTTTCATTCCCATAGATTGTTTTCTATCGGGACGAATCTCCGTTGGAATTTGAAACGTTGCACCACCTATCCTACGGGAACGAACCTCAACATTAGGAGTTACATTTGACAAACCCTGTTTCCAAACCTCCAAACCATTTTCTTTAGTTCTCTCGCTTACAATATCTATTGCATCATAAAAAATCTTGTAAGCAACGCCTTTCTTGCCTTTTAACATTATATTATTGACGAACTTGGTAACCATTACGTCATTAAACTTTGGGTCTGGAAGAATTATACGTTTTCTTGGTCTTGCTTTTCTCATTTTACTAAATGCCTCTTTTAAAAGTTAATTACTTCTTTGCGTCCTTAGGTCTCTTTGCTCCGTATTTACTACGTCTTTGCTTTCTGCCATCCACACCTGCTGTATCCAAAGCACCTCTAATTATGTGGTAACGAACACCCGGCAAATCCTTTACACGACCTCCTCTAATCATAACTATAGAGTGTTCCTGTAAATTATGACCTTCTCCAGGTATGTAAGCATTGACTTCCTTTCCGTTTGTCAATTTAACTCTAGCTACTTTTCTCATTGCAGAGTTTGGCTTTTTAGGTGTTGTCGTATATACACGAGTACATACACCTCTCCTCTGCGGGCAAGAATCCATTGCGGGAGCCTTGCTTTTATACTCCATTTTCTGACGTCCTTTACGAACTAACTGCTGAATTGTTGGCATATCAAAAAATTTTTCTTTCTTTTCTTATTTAATTTCTTTGTTACTTTTTTATATATCCTTTCGTAGCGGGAAATAATTCGGGCTGCAAAAGCACTCTATTCACGAGATGTTAAAACACAAAATACAAGATAAATTTTATTTTCTCTATGTATCATATTATGTCTCAGACATCTACAATTTGAAAATAAATACGTCATTTCAATCGCAGCCAACAATCTACTCTGATAAATTCTTTCAAGTACGCAACCCTCACAAAATCAAAGACTTTCTTTTGTTTTTTCATACTTATAAAAGAACGCTTTCATTTTCAAGTTGCAAAATTACAACAATTTACAATACCTACCAAATATTTTTTTAATTTTTTTTGTATTGTATTGAAAATTGAAAAAAATTGAAAAGTAAAAAACTAAGACATTTTCAATTGCGAAAATCTATTTTTTCTGAAAATCTTGGACGAGAGTATTAAACTTTTCTTATAAACCTGCGTTGGATAATCATTTATATGTTCCGCTTGCCTTTTAACACTATCTTTCATTTGTTTAAAATCCCTTATTGCATCCAAAACTGCTTTACTTTCTGATTTTGAAGAAGTCAGTAAAAAAATAAAAGATGCCAACAAATCTAAATATTTCCTTTTTCTAAAAACATCTTGCAATTGATTTTCAGGCAAATTCTTATATAACAGCAAAAGATTATTGCGAAAATTGAGATATGTTTTCTTTGGTTGCTTTTTATTCAATGTTGCCCCTCCATAATGATATACCTTACTGTCTGGACAATACATCACTTTATATCCATTATTTTTTACACGCCAACAAAAATCTATTTCTTCCATGTGTGCAAAAAATCTCTCATCTAACCCTCCCAATTGCTTAAAAACTACACTTTTTACAAACATTGCAGCACCGCTTGCCCAAAAAACTTCTCTTGTCTGGTTATATTGACCTTCGTCTTTTTCCAAATGTTCAAAAATACGTCCTGCACAGAAAGGATAACCTAAATAATCTATATAACCGCCTGCTGCTCCTGCATATTCAAATTTTTGCTTATCAGCATATGACAGCAATTTCGGCTGACATACAGCAATTTTATCATCACTTTCCATCAAATTCACTATAGGAGAAATCCAATCGTTTGTAACCTGTACATCATCATTCAAAAGAACAAAGTAATCTGACTCTATTTGAAATAATGCCCTATTGTACCCCCCTGTAAATCCGTAATTTTTGTCTAAACTTATAATCTTAACTGTTGGAAAATACTTTTGCAAAAATTCTATACTATCGTCTGTAGAACCATTGTCGGCCACATAAATATCATAATCTGACGAATATTTAACAACTGAAGGAAGATATTTTTCTAACAACTTCTTACCATTCCAATTCAATATAACAATAGCAACTTTTTTCATATCAACATTTTACGATACAATCGCAAACCCTTAATATCACCATTATTTATATCCTCTTTGAAATTGTTTGCCTGCTGTACCCATTACACCTTGTTCCAACGTACCGTGCGACAACGTGTTTTCCCAATACATATCTTGCAATTCGCCACGAGCGTTGGAATGCAAAAGAAAATATTCTGCTAAATTGTCTTGTTTTGCGTAAAATACAAATTTACGGTTACTTTCTCCAAAAGGAGTATGATTATACACCCAAATTTGATAAGGATAGTAGGAAACACCTTTTACATCCATAGAAGATGCATCGGGGTTCATTCGCTCGTCAAATTTATTGTTAGCATTACTTATAGAAGATACTCCAAATTTTTCGTCAATTATATTATCTGGCTCTCCATACATCAATATAACCCTACCCATATCTGTTGCATATCCTTTTTTTATAGCCGTAGAATACTTTTTATTTACTTTCGCTACCTGATTCATATAATCTTTCCATGCTCTTTGTGGTTCCAACGGGTTTTGAGCCTTATAGAATTGATAAAGAAAATATCTATCTTGCGTAGGAGTAGAAGTTTTTAAATTTTTTAACATATAACGCACTTGAGCATCGGTCGCAATAGGACGCAAACATCTTATATTCTCTTTTAACTCCTCTTCGGAAATGTTATTTACGAACGCATCTTGTGGAATATCAACATTCTCTTCTATAATCTTGTTATCGCTTTGTCTAAAAAATGGATAACGTTTGTAAGCATACAAAACATTATCGCTGCCACGCACCTCAACAGTAAGGTAATACGAGCCTTCCGATAAGGTAGATATATCAATTTTGGAAAGCAAAGGTGTCAAAGACTCGGATTTGATTCGTTTTACTTTTTGTATGTTTTCCACTTTTTTATTTGTATTCATATCCTCTATAGCAGAAAAGACAACATAATAATTATTCTCTCCAAAATTCTTGTCTGCATTATAAATTTCTACATAATAGTCCAAAATATTTTTTTCCTTTACTATTTCGTCATATATATATGGATAGATATCATAACCATTCTTTGTGTATATATTCCCCTGCTGTTCATTACTTTTTTCATAGTTATCTATTAGCATTATATCTGATACAGAGACATAATCTTTGGGATAATTAACAATTACTGCATCCTTATAGTACATAGGTTGCATTTTGGTATTAATGTCTCGTAATTCAAAAAATATAACACAGGTATCACAGCTAAGAGCAATACGCTGCATATCTGACAAAGAAATATTATTCAAACTACTAGAGTCTTGAACCCTCGGAGTTGAAATAATTCGTTTTTCTACATATAATGCAGAATCTATTTTATCGTATGGGCAAACAATTGTTGTCAATTCCGCTTGTTTTATATAATTGCCATCAAGTAATTTACTCTCCAATGCAGAGGCATCTATGGAGGTATTTATTTCTATATAGTTGCCAGTCGCTGAATGATACGACCTTATAGCATAAATCACACCTATATTTTGTGCATACGCAACATTTGCACAACAAAACATAACAACTAAAAATAATATATTAAAGAATTTTCTTTTCATAATCTTATTGATTTTCCATTTATTATTTTCTATCAGCACACACTATATCTAACGAGTTGCAAAGTTACAAAATTATTCTAAAAATGAAATATATATTAAGAAAAATTTCACAAAATCTTTTATCTACAAATTTGAAAATGAAAAAAATATACAAAAAAATTGTATTTGTTTAAAAAAGTTGTAAATTTGCAACCCAAATGATAATGAAACAAAGGACTATAAATAATATAGTAAGTATAGAGGGGTACGGTCTGCATACAGGTAAAAAAAGCAAAGTAACTCTCTGTCCTGCAGATGCAAACGAAGGTATTTATTTTGTTAGAACAGATAAAGAAACTTCTCCTTGTGTGCGTGCTGTAGCAGATAATGTAACCGACACTGCAAGGGGGACTACTAGTAGCGAAAATCAAGTTAGTGTTTCTACTATTGAACATTTGATGGCTACACTTTTTGCATATGGCATTGATAATATTAGAATTGAAATCAACAATGAGGAGATTCCTATATTAGATGGTAGTGCTAAGTATTGGACAGAATTGATTGAGCAGGTTGGTATAAAAGAAATAGACGCAGAGAAGAAATTTTGGGAAATAAAACAGCCCATTCATTATGTATCAGAAGATGGTACAACAGAATATTGGGCGTTGCCTTCTAGTACATTTTCGGTTACATCTACAATAGATTTCAATTCTGAGTTGATTGGTACACAAATGGCTGAATTGAAAAATATTGAATCCTTTAAACAAGAATTTGCTAAATGCAGAACTTTTGTTTTTTTGTCAGAAGTTTCAATGCTTATAGACAACAATTTGATTAAGGGCGGAGATTTGGATAATGCTATAGTGTTTGCCGACAAGCCTTTGACAGAAGAAACTACTAATAAAATAGCAAATTTTTTCAATAAAAATAAAGACGAAGTTAAGGTTGAACACGGGGTGATAAATACCATAAAATTGCAATACCACAACGAACCTGCACGGCATAAGTTGTTAGATTTTATGGGAGATATTTCGCTTGTGTGTCCTAATATCAAAGGGCATTTCGTAGTAATGCGTCCCGGACATAGAAATAACACAAATTTTGCAAAACAATTAAGAAAAGATATGGATATAACTAATTATGTTCCTGTTTATGATCCAAATAAGGAACCTATTTTTGACATTATGGAAATCCGTAAGAGACTTCCTCACCGTTTTCCGATGCTAATGATTGACAAAATCATTGAAGTTGGCGAAGAATACATTATTGGATTGAAAAATGTTACTGCGAATGAAGATTTTTTCAATGGACATTTCCCACAAGAGCCTGTTATGCCTGGTGTTTTAGTAGTTGAGGCATTAGGACAGGCAGGTGGTATGTTCGTTTTAAAAGATGCTAAGGATGGTGAGCAGTGGAATACTTATTTTATGAAATTTGAGGAAGTAAAATTCCGTAATAAAGTGGTTCCGGGGGATACTCTTTTATTGAAAGTGCAACAACTTGAACCTATTCGTAGAGGTATCATAAAAATGAAAGGAACTGCCTTCGTAGGTAGTAAAATCTGTGTTGAGGCGACAATGATGGCTATGGTAACTAAACAATAAATTTTTTAAATGAAAGATTTGTTTTATTTAAGTCCTGATGCTAAAATAGGGAAGAATGTTGTTATTGAACCGTTTGCAGTAATTCATAATGACGTTGTGATCGGCGATAATTGTTATATCGGCTCTGGGGCAGTGATATTTCCGGGTGCGAGAATAGGCAATAATTGTAGAATCTTTCCATCGGCGAGTATTGCTGCTATTCCACAAGATTTGAAATTTGACAACGAATATTCTACCGTAGAAATTGGCAATAATAATACAATTAGAGAATTTGTTACTATAAATAGGGGTACAGCAGCAAGGGGAACGACAAAGATTGGTGATGATAATCTAATTATGGCATACGTTCATATTGCTCACGATTGCATCATTGGAAACAATTGCGTACTTGCAAACAATACTACTTTGGCGGGACATATAGAGATAGAAGATTTTGTGATTACTGGAGGACTTACTGCTATACATCAATTTGTTCATGTAGGTCAGCACGCCATAACCTCTGGTGGAACCCTGCTTGACAAAGATGTGCCACCATATATCAAGGTTGGGAAAAATCCTGCGTCATACTGCGGTATCAATTCCGTTGGTTTGCATCGCAGAGGTTTTTCGCAAGAAGATATAAACGAGATTCAAGACATCTATCGCACTGTCTTTCAAAAGGGATTGACTTATTCGCACGCTTTGGAGGAAATAAAAACTCGCAAACAGAATAAATACACCAATATTATTGCAACTTTTATGGAGCGTGCCGATAGAGGACTAATCAAAGG
>ONOZ01000202.1 GCA_900319595.1 uncultured Bacteroidales bacterium
TGGACAGAAGTTGGCGGAGAGATACTTTTTGTAGAGGCTTCAACTTGTAAAGGAAAGGGTTCTATAAATCTGACCGGCAATTTAGGTGATGTAATGAAAGAAAGTGCAGTTTTGGCTTTTGAATACATAAAATCCAACGCTAAAGAATTGAAAATAAAAGAGGATTTGTTTGAAAAAATTGATTTGAACATACATTGTCCAGAGGGTGCAACTCCAAAAGATGGTCCTTCGGCTGGAATTACAATGCTCACAGCAATGCTATCTGTTCTAACTAAGAAAAAGGTCAAACATACCTTTGCTATGACGGGCGAAATAACTCTTCGCGGGAAAGTATTGCCTGTTGGAGGTATCAAAGAGAAGATTCTTGCTGCCAAACGTAGTAAAATAACCGATATTATCCTATCTAAACAAAATCAAAAGGATATTGAAGATATCAATTCTATATATTTGGAGGGTATGACGTTTCATTATGTAGATACCGCTAAGGAAGTTATCAACTATGCCTTTTGTTAAAAATACAGTTATATAAAATATTATGGATATCCAACGAATAAGAAAAGAAAGACGAGAGGGCAAAGTACGTTTAAGTAAGAAGGGAAGTATAATATTTTATTCTCTTTTGGCGTTATTACTTATATTTTTTATAATTATGTATATCAAATGGAGAATGCTATATGTTTGATGTAGAATATTTGAGAAGACAATTTCCTATACTTGAAACCAAGATACGCGATAAGTATCCACTAATTTATTTGGACAATGCAGCAACAACACAAAAGCCTTTTATTGTCATAAATTCAATAGTAGATTACTACACCAAATATAATGCTAACGTACATCGTGGAGTACATTATTTGTCGGGGCTTGCTACTGAGAGATTTGAACAAGCAAGAGATGTCGTACGTGCTTTTATCAATGCAAATAGCAATGACGAAATAATTTTTACACGGGGTACAACCGAAAGTATTAACTTAGTTGCACATTCTTTTTGTAAAACCTTTCTAACAAAGGACGATACGGTGATGCTGACTCAAATGGAGCATCATTCTAATATAGTCCCTTGGCAGATAGCAAGAGATAATTTTGGCTTTAAACTTGATTATCTGACCTTTGATGATAACGGTGAGTTAGAAAATGTAAAAGAAAAAATTCTTTCAGTAAAACCTAAACTTCTATCCCTTTGTCATATTTCTAATACTCTTGGCACAGTAAATAATATTAAAGAAATTATAGACTTGTGTCATTCTATTGATTGCTATGTACTTGTTGATGGAGCACAATCAATAGCCCATAAAATAATTGATGTAAAAGATTTGCAAGTAGATTTCTTTGTTTTCTCAGGTCATAAAGTCTATGCTCCAATGGGCGTAGGTGTGTTATATGGACGAAAAGAAATTTTGGAGAAAATGGACGTCTATCATGGTGGAGGTGAAATGATTAAAGAGGTTACAATGGAAAAAACTATCTATAATGATTTGCCTTACAAATTTGAAGCTGGTACGCCGTCCGTTGCAGATGTTATTGGTTTGGCAACTGCTCTTTCTTGGTTGAAATCAAATGATTTGCAAGCAATTATTGATTATGAAGACGAATTACTAAGATATGCAACCGAACAGTTACAAAACATTGATGGTATAAGAATATTTGGCAATGCAAAACACAAATCCTCTTGTATATCTTTTCTTGCCGATGGAATACATCACCTTGATTTAGGCACGTTATTAGATGCTATGGGGGTGGCAATAAGAACGGGACACCATTGTGCTGAACCTGTTATGCAAAGATTCTGTATTGAGGGAACTGATAGAGTGTCCATTGCTGCCTATACTACTAAAAACGATATAGATGTATTTATTGATAGTCTAAATAAGGCACTTAAAATGCTAAGGTAATGAGTGCTTTTCTTACAATCAAAAATCCTGCCCAGTCGGAGTATAAAGAAATGAAAAGTAAGTTTCTTTCTTTTATTTATCCCATAAATTCACCCGATGAAGTCAAACCCTTGGTAGATAAGTTAAAAAGCGAGTATTTTGATGCACGTCATCATTGCTATGCTTGGAGAATTGACGAACAAATGATTGATAAAGAAGAGAATAACATTGCATTATTTAGGACCAATGATGATAGAGAACCAAATAATACGGCAGGACTACCTATTTTGGCGGCTATGGATTCCAAAGAATTGAAGAACGTTTTGATTGTAGTTGTAAGATATTTTGGTGGAGTGAAATTAGGGGCAAGCAATTTGGCAAAAGCATATAGGCAAGCAGCATTAAACGCAATTGAAGAGGCAGAGATAATTAAACAAGTACCTCAAAGTCAAATTATTTTTACCTTTGATTTTTCTGTTATGGGACAAGTCAATAAATTTTTGAAAGAAAACAATTTTACAAAAGATAATTACGAATATATAGAAGCAAACAAAATACGCCTTTCATTTGATAAAGACCTATCCCATACAATAGAAAATTCTCTTAATAATATATACGGTCTAAAAATTTTTTCTAAAAATTCTCTCTAAAGTTTTGCTAATTCAATTTTTTTTTGTACCTTTGCAAAGTAGAAAATCGCTTGAACAACAATGATTTAGAGAAAATGGGAATAATCAGCGTGATTAGTGAATTTTTTACAGAGAAAATTTAATTTTTCAGTGTGATAAAAAAAATAATACAAGTACAATAAAAAATAACGAGACAAAATGAGAAAA
>ONOZ01000200.1 GCA_900319595.1 uncultured Bacteroidales bacterium
AATCTTTTTTGATACCGACGGAACAAGGATGCCATGTCCGTTCGTAACGCCGATGACTTTTAATAAAAAAGAAATAGAAGTTATTAAACAAACGGATTTCGATGATCATTCTGCCTTTGTAGATGATGGGTGTTTTAATAATTGTTATATTTATCCAATTTGTCCTATGTGTCCAGGAGCCAATTACTTGGTCAAAAAATCATTTAAAAAGAGAGATAAATCTAAATGCCGATTGCAAAAACTTATTACTCTTTATGCGGCGGATTTACAAGCAAGAAGATTGATTAAGAATCCAAAATGCATTCCACAAAATAGAGTTTATAATACTATATCTGCAATAGAAAAAATTAAGGAGAATATTTTGCCAGAATTTAAAGAGTATAAAGATATCATGTAAAAAGTAAAGTAAGGTAACTATTATATGGATAACGATATAATTGTCAAAGGAATCCTAACAAATAATTTAAAAAATATTAGTGTATGTTTAAGAAAGAATGCTATTAATCTTGTAATTGGTCCTTCAGGAAGTGGCAAATCATCACTTGCTTATGACACAATTGCTCAAATTGGGTTACATGAATTAAGTTCTATGTATCATGATGGCTTAAACGAACCTGAATATAAAGTTCAATCTTTTTCGAATATGGTTGTTACTATACCAATTAAACAATTGAACTCTAACAATAATGTTCGTTCGTCCATTGGTACGTATTTTTCATTGAATCCATGTTTGGCGAAAATTTTTGCTTTTGTGTTAGAAATGCCTTACGACTATTTTGTTTTAAATAAGAGTGAAAATGTATGCACAGATTGCTTTGGAATTGGGTACACAAAGCAACTAGACGCAAATAAAATTATTGATTATGACAAAACTCTTGCGGAGGTACCAATTCGATGTTGGAAAAAGTATAAAGATTTTTATAAGAAGATTATTGAGCTTTACTGTGCTAAAAAGGGTATAGATACTAATATAAAGTTTAGACATCTTTCGGAAAAACAAAAAAACGATATTCTTTATGGATGTAGTAAGGAAAAATTTAAAGTAAAGTATAGAGTTACAAATCATGAATCTACAAGGACAACGCAATATTTTGGACCGTTGTTAAATATGCCAATGTTAAAAGGCTTTTCACCAAGCCCTGAGTTTTTTTCAGAAGTCCAGTGTAAAAAGTGTAAAGGAGAAAAATTCGAGAAAAGTCACAATGATTATAAGGTGTGTGGATACTCCATTGGAGAAATAATGATAGTGCCGTTTGAAGAGATTACACAATGGACTAAGAGAATTCGAGAGAATTATTCGTGTGAAGCAATAGATTTTTCATTAAACAAATTGGAATCATTTGCGAAAAAAGCTTGCGAATTAAATCTTGGTCATCTTTTTATTAACAGAAATATACCGTCACTTTCTGGGGGCGAATTGCAAAGATTACGTTTAATTCAAGTCTTTTCTTCTCAGTTATCTGATTTACTTATTGTGTTAGATGAACCGTTGGCGGGTTTGTCTGGTACGGAAAAAAAAGCAGTATATGATAATGTGATATCTTTGATAGCAAAACACACCTTGCTCATAGTAGATCATCACAATCTTTTTTTAGATGTTGCAAAATCTATAATAACTCTTGGAAAAGGAGGAGGAAAATGGGGCGGTAGTATTATAAACACTGCAGAATATATTGAGGAACAAATGCGTGAACGTAGTTTACAAGTGGATCCTATCGGGAAGTTAATTAGAATAGAACTAAATTCATGTGTTTATGGTTATAAAGGGGTAAAGTTAGATGTGGCAGAAAACCGATTGAATATCATTACAGGAGCATCTGGAGTAGGAAAGTCAACACTTTTGCGTGAATATTTGCCACAATTTTTTGACAATTATCTGTATGTTAACCAAAAACCTATGGGAGGAAGTGTTAGATCTACGGTAGCAACTAACTTGGAAATTGCTAATAGAATTATTCAAAGTTTTGCGAAGAAATTTAAGAAAAATAAATCCTTTTTCTCTAACATAACAGGTGGAGATGGGTGTTGCAAGAGTTGTGCTGGGACAGGGCAAATAATATATGGAGAGCAATATCAGAGTCAATTGTTTCTAATATGCAAAGATTGTAAAGGTACAGGTTTTGATAAAAAGTTATGCAAGCTTAAATGGGATGCTTCAAGTATACAGGATATCTGGTGTATGACAATAGATGAGGCGTGCAATTTTTTTAAGGACAAGGACGAAAAGATTGTTGAAAAGCTTTTATTGGCACAAAAATTGATGTTAGGACATCTTAATATCGGTGAAAAAACATCTGAATTATCTGGCGGTGAAAATATAAGAATGAAACTTATGAAGGCCTTCTATTCTAATAAAAAGATTATGGGGATAGATGAACCATTTAAAGGATTGAATAATGAAGAAATTTACATTGTCGCAAAAGCACTTAAAGAATTGGTGAATCAAGGAAAGACAATAATAGTTGTTGACCATGAAGAAAATAGTTTCAATTATTTTACAAAAAAAATAGAGTTAGTTAACGCTGATGGGATTCTTCAAGGTAATTAACCTTTAGCGAGATTAACAGTATTTTTGGTTAGATTTTTAATGTTCAAAGATAGGACTCTTTTAGAATAAAAAAGCGCAAATTGCAATATAAGTTGCAATAAAAAAGGAAAGCCTTAAGTGAACAGCCAGAGTGTATGAAGCCAGGACTCCAGAATAAAGAAAAAAGCATGTCTCAAACCGGTAACCGGCTATTGATATGCCTTGAATGGAGCACTATATGCAAGATAACTGAAATCCACATAAAATCGTTTTATCTAAAAAAAAGATTACTCATTTTTTCCTATTTCTTATTGATTCTTCGAAACGTTGCTTTTTTTTATCAAAATTTGAACGTGCTTCTTCATAGCGGTCCCACTGTTCATCATTCCAATCATCACCATGTTCTTTTTCTAATCTGTCAAGATTTCTTTCTACCCGATTAACACGCTTTTCAGTGTCCCTAATAAGCTTATCAAAAAAACCCATAATTAACCTCCTAATCCTAAACTCATTAATAATAAATAAATTTAAAATATGTTGCTTTATTTAATTAAATATAGCATTTTTTGTTATTGGTTGCAACATTTATTTTATTATTACAGCATGGCCTTCGTCGGCCATGCTTTTTGTGTCCTTTGGGGACACCAAAGTGATTTTGCTTTTTTATATAATAAATTATGAAATCTTTTTAGAATTGGGATCAACAAAATATCTGTTGTCAGCACAATTGTCATAAAAAGATGTCATTTGCCAATCACAGGAACGGTAAGAGAGGAGAGTTGTTTAC
>ONOZ01000199.1 GCA_900319595.1 uncultured Bacteroidales bacterium
CTTTTTCGTATGCTCTATTGAGCCAATATATTGCTTTTTTATAATCTCTTGCCACACCAATAGAATCTTTATAACAATTACCTAAATTTAGCATAGCATCGGCTATATCTTTTTGGGCGGCTTTTTCGTACCAATAGGTCGCCTTTGTATAATCTTTCTCTACACCATCGCCATTGAAGTAATGAATACCAAGATTGTACATAGCAATAGGATGTTCTTGCATAGCGGCTTTTTCATACCAATACGTAGCAGAATCTTTTCTTACCTCCACACCCCAGCCTTCGTCATAGCAAACGCCTAAATTGTACTGAGCAGTTTTGTTTCCTTGCATTGCTTTTTCAAAAAAATCTTGTGCAGATTGAGCCTTGATTGTGAAAGACACGATACATAAGACATACAAGGGAATCAGTTTCTTAACCATATTGCTATTAAAATTTTTGGCAAAGATACAATAAATTAAAATACTTTTTATAATTTTGCAAAAACATTTAATTATTAGATTATGAAAAGGTCAAATTTACTTTTATTAGCATGTATAGCAATGGTATTTGCTTCGTCGTTTATTGGTTGTAAAAAACAACAAAACGAAGTAACAGAGAGTGTTACAATAACTCCATCATTCAAAACATTCACTTCTGCAGATTCTAATGAGTTTAGTACAGTAGAGATTTCAGTAGAATATCCTATTGGTGGCGAAAAATTATATTTGGATTCTGTTAGGAATTGGATAAACGACATTTTGAGTGTAGATGTTTTTGCTGAAGATGGTTATGTGAAAAGATTTTCGGCAAAACAAGACGATGGACAAGCATTGGTTAAGTATTATTCTACTGCAAGATTGTGCAACGATATCGATAATGAAACCAAATCTTTTTTAAAACAGCAACAAGTGAGATATGAATGCTCAGAAAATATAAAAGTATCTTTTCTTGGCAAGAATCTTACGAGTTATATTTCACAAACTTATGCTTATATGGGAGGGGCACACGGTGGAATAATAAATGCTTCGGCAGTATTCAATAACAAAACTGGTGAAATGTTAGGTTGGGATATGATAAAGGACACTCTCAAACTTAAATCCTATATTGTAGATGGTCTTTTGGAATACTTTGAAACCGATAGCAAGCAATCATTAACTGATCGTTTATTCCAAATCTCTTTGGACGAATTGCCTTTACCTATATTGAAACCTTACTTTAACGAAGACGGGTTGGTAGTTATGTATGGGCAGTACGAGATTACATCATATGCATACGGAATGCCTTTTGCAATTATACCGTGGGACAATTTGGAGCAAGTATTGACAGGGAACGTGTTGGAATTGATAGATAAAGACAAAAGAAAATAGAAATATACAAGGATACTTCTATTTTATAATATATAGGTTAGTGAATATGACATTGATGTTGTATTCACTATCTTATTCTATCTGCACTTCTAACTAATGCTTCATCTTTTCTTATACCTTTCAATGCAAATACAAAGCACAGAATCTGTACAATAGGGAAGAAACTTGCAAAGCCATAAGTTATTTTTGCACCTGCTATAGTTGATGGAATAATTTCAGGCGTTCCTTGGCATAGATAAGTTATAACTTGTTTTAGACCGCTATCCAATTGATAGAAATATACCAAAAGAATTTCTATTGCAGTAAGCAAAAACGCTATAGCAAGTATTTTACGTTGCAATGTTCTATTTTTATATAAAAAGATAGTAATTAGACAAATAACACCTACAAGCACATTGCCAACAAGCAAACTCCAAGCGGGTTGAGAAGGAATTGGGTCACTTTGTGATGGTATCAATTTATAAGTTATTGGAATTGGCCCATCTTTGTATGTAAATTCAAAAATTGCAACAGGAAAGAAAAAGGCTGCTATACTTAACAAGACAGCCAATGCAAGCCATAATGTTTGAATTCTTTGTATCATAGTTTTCTAATTTATTTTTCGTCCTTTGTTTATTTACTTAAACTTTTGTAAAGTTGCGTATTATTCAATTACAAGTTTTTGTATTTGGTTATTTACTTTAATAGTATAAACGCCTGTTGGTAAGTCTGCAACGTTTATCTTATTATTATAAACAACTTGTTTTACCAATTTGCCCGTTATGTCAAAGATTTCTACTATTTCGTTATTTGCAATATTGCTTATAACTATTTCATTCGTTGCAGGGTTAGGATAGATACTTATACTATTAGTTTGAGCAATTTCATTAAGACCAGATAGTTTTTTGATAACAACCTTTTTGGCAATAGTACCGTCTTCATTACAGATATATTTACCTTCATAACCGCCAAATTCATTATCAATTATTTGTGCATTAACGGGTTCTACAATTTCACAACCAATTAACTCAATATCATCAAAATCTCCTATTGCAACTGGTGTTGATACTATAGAAAGATTTGCATTTTTGATAGTCAATTTACCAACCGCACCATACATTCCCCAATTATAAGTATTTGTATCTATATCAATAGTACAATCCTCTATTATTGTGTTTTGCTCGTGGTCACAGACAATTTCTGTTACTTTTAAACTTCCTGTACCATTTATTGTTTTTGTACCACTTACAGTTCCAATATAACTGGTAATAGTGTTTTCCCCTATAAGTGTTATAGTTATATCTTCTACTACTTTATTAAAACCAATCCAACCTTTAATTGTC
>ONOZ01000273.1 GCA_900319595.1 uncultured Bacteroidales bacterium
TTAAAAGAAAAATATCCAGTGAAAATAAATTATGAATTACTCAATTCAATAAAATAATTCTCGTGTATGAAAAGATGCGTTGTATTGTTATTTTTTGCGTGTATTGTAAATCTCTATGCACAAAACTATCAACAAATTGACGGAGTGATAGCGGTAGTTGGATCTTCAATGATAAAATATTCAGATTTGGAAACAACTTATTTACAAAGCCGTTCGTCTGCAGAGAGTACATCATTGACAAAGTGCAGTATCTTTGAAAATATGTTACTCAATAAATTGATGTTACATCAAGCAGCAGTAGATTCAATGGAAGTTACGGAAGAGGAAATCGATAACGAATTATCGCAACGTATTAACTATATGGTGCAAGTTTATGGTTCACAGCAGAGATTAGAAAAACAGATGAATAAAACTATGCCACAGATACGCGAATATTTTCACGATGTAATAAAAGAAAATCTATTGATAAGTCAAGCACAGAATAAAATAGTTGGAGATATAAGTATTACTCCGAAAGAAGTGTCAGATTATTTTCAAAATATTCCAAAAGATTCTCTACCACAAATCGAAGAACAGTACACTTTGTCGCAAGTAGTTATCTTACCTACCATGTCCAAAGAAGATAAAGAACAAGTAAAACAGAAACTTAATGAGATAAGGGATAGAATATTAAAAGGTGCAAAATTTACTACACTTGCCTCATTGTATTCAGACGATGAAAGTTCAGCAAAAAAAGGTGGAGAATTAGGTTTTTTTACTCGAGGTATGATGGTTTCTGAATTCGAGAGCATGGCTTTCTCTATGCAACCAGGTGAGATTTCTCCTGTATTTGAAACAAAGTATGGGTATCACATTATTCAGATGATAGAGCGTCAAGGAGATAGGGTGAATTGTCGTCATATATTGCTTATGCCAAAGGTTTCTGCAACTCAATTATATGAAGCGAAAGTTAGACTTGATTCCATAAAGACTTTGATAGATAGTAAAGAAATATCATTCGAAGATGCGATTATAAAATATTCTGAAGATGATAGTAAAATAAATGGAGGTTTGATTATAAATAGAAATAATGCCTCTGCGGTGTTTTCGTTAGATGCATTGAACGCAACAATAGGTAATGTAGATAATGTAGATTTTGCATCAATGAAACAAGATGACTATACATATCCGATAGAATTTAGAGGAGAATTGTCTAATGCGTACAGATTGATAAAAATTAAGAAAAAAGTAGAGGCTCATCAAGTAAATCTGGCAGATGATTTTGATAGGATACAATCTTTAGCGTTGAATCAAAAACGTAATGATATAATACACGCTTGGGCGGAAAAGACAATTAAGCGTACATATATAAGAATCGATGATAAATACAAAGATTGTAAATTTACATTGGATTGGAATAAATAAAACAATGTTTTAACTTATTTGATATTATGACTCAGCCGCAAGTATTAGAAAACATAGTTGAAAAATGTAATTTACTTAAGCAAGAAATAGGGAAAATTGTTGTTGGACAACATGATGCAATAGACAAAGTACTGATTGCTATGTTTTGTGGCGGGCATTGTCTTTTGACGGGTGTTCCGGGTTTGGCAAAAACACTTTTAGTAAAGACTTTAGCCCAATCTATTGGAGCGAAATTCAAAAGGGTTCAATTTACTCCAGATCTGATGCCAAGTGATATAATTGGTATGGAAATTCTATCCAAAGATAGAGAGATGGAATTTGTACAAGGACCTATTTTTACAAATATACTGCTGGCAGATGAGATAAATCGTACTTCACCTAAGACACAATCGGCACTATTGGAAGCAATGCAAGAACACAGTGTTACTGTTGGTGGAAAGACCTATAAATTGGACGAACCCTTTTTTGTACTTGCAACACAAAACCCTATAGAACAGGAAGGAACTTATCCTTTGCCCGAGGCTCAATTAGACCGTTTTATGTTTATGTTAATTATGGATTACCCTACGAAAGAAGAGGAAATTCAAATACTAAAAACCACAACCACTACATATGCTTATCAAGTACAAAATATAATGACAGGCAATGATATCATTCAGATGCAAGAACTAATACGTCAGATTCCTGTTAGCGATAATGTTTATTCTTATACGGTTGACTTGGTGAATAAAACAAGACCGAATAGCAAAGAAAATACGATTGCGAACAAGTATTTGATGTGGGGAGCGGGTCCGCGTGCTTGCCAATATATTATAATAGGGGCAAAATGTTATGGGGCGTTACACGGAAAGTTTTCGCCAGATATAGAAGACATCAACGCCGTATGTAAAGATGTTTTGCGTCATAGAATAGTCCTTAATTATACAGCACAAAGCGAAGGCTTGGCAGCAGATGATATTATAGATATGCTGACTACCACTATCGGCTAATATAGTTGTAATAGGTTTACATTTACATGCATCGAATTAAGTTTATAAAGAGCTATAAAGATTAGTCAAGATAATGAGTAATATAGTTTATTTATTTGGAGCGGGAGCGAGTGCAAATTGTTTACCAACTGTAGCTGATATGCCTGCACGTATGGAGCAGATGATAAAGTTTCTGCAAGATGAAAAAGATAAGTTATCATTAAACGCAGAGCAAGAATCACTTTTTAAGACTCTATTAGATGATTTAAAATGGTTGATGCAAGAGAGTAAGAAACATGCGACTATTGACACATTTGCACGTAAGGTATTTATAACAAAGGGTGAATATAGTGATGAATATAAGAGATTGAAAGATGCACTGTCAGTATATTTTGCATTAGAACAGGCAAAGAATAAATTTGATGATAGATATGACACGCTATGGACAACGATTCTAGATGAAGAGGGGAATCTACCAGCTAATATACGATTTATATCATGGAATTATGATATTCAGATGGACCTGGCTGCACTTCAATATATTCAACACGGTTGGTTATATGATGTTAAAAAAAAGTTTTTACCAACTTTAGAAAAACTCGTGCCAGGAAATAATATAAGTGCTTGCAAGGTATTAAAACTTAATGGAACTGCTGGAGTTGTTGTGCATAAGCTGAATCTTCCATATTATTGTTTTGAAACATATTCTGAATCGCTGAATACAAAGTTGTATCACATTCTTGCCGAATATTTTGCTTTGCGGTCAAAAAAAGACACATCAAATATACTATCGTATTCTTGGGAAAAGTCAGAAAATATAGAATACGATAACGCCTTGCGGTCTTATTCCGATACAGATGTATTGGTAGTTATTGGTTATTCGTTTCCTTTCTTTAATAGAAAAATTGATAGAATAATTCTACAGTCAATGATAAATGGCAACTTAAAAAAGATATATGTACAAGATAAAAGTAATGCCGAAAATATAAAGCAACGTATCTATAGTGTTATTGGAGAAGATTCATTTAATAAAAAGTCCAATGTACATATCATCCCGATTAGCGATTGCGATAATTTCTATATACCCTACGAATTATGAAAGAATACTTTTATTGCAATTGTGTATGTGCAAAATGGTGTTATGTTGATATTATAAAATACAAAAGATTATTTGTAATTAGTGGGATTTTCAAGTAAAAACCTCCTTGTAAGGAAATTTTCTGCAAAAACGATACATAAATAAATTAAATTTTGTATCTTTGCCGTGTGGAATATATAACAATAGATTACGAAAGTATTATGAAGAAAATAGTTTTTTTGATTTGTATAGTAGTGTCTATATTTAATTTACAGGCACAAAATAGAAAGAAAATCGTAGATAGATTTCCAGCGACACTGGAAACTTATATAGATTTCGACAAAGGGAGTTCCTATTACACAAAGCAAGGACTGAATACTCTTGATAGTTTGTATATGGTTGTATTTGATAAAGATAATAAACGTTTTTATAAAATGACCATCACAGGCTATGATGATGGAGATGAAATCAACGAACAAACTACCACATTGGCAAGAGATAGGGCTATTATGGTGTTTAAGTATTTCTCTTCTCGCGAAGAAACGGAATATATTATCAAACGAACGCCATCTTATCAAATATCGTCTTGTTTTGGTAGAAGCGAATATTATCTAAAGTATAAGATGCCATTTGATTTTCGCTGGATAAATATAGCCAATGCCTCAAAAGATTATTTGCCAGAGGGAATAGATTGTAGAGGCAAGGTACATATTTTGATAGAAGAGGATATGGAAGATTGCTTAGGTTCTTTTATGGATTATGATTTTCCTTCGCAAGATACCTTATTGAAAGGAAATTATACAAAAGTAACTATACCTAAGTCGTGTATAGATTTTGTGCATCATACAAAGGATACATTGGATAAGAATTATACAATAGATTTCAAAGATGTGATGGGCTTTGACGAATTAGCAGATAATTATTTTCTTGTACCGCACAAAAAACAATATATTCTCAATGCAGGTTATATAGTTATAGCACCGAGTGTAAAACCAGACTATAATACTTGTCAAGGGAAGGATACTATCCAGCCAAATATTGATATACGTGTATTTTTGGAAAAGAATCAAAGAGATAGTGGCTTGAAATTTTATGGCAAAACCTATAAGCCTAACGGAGAAGTTGTATATAAAGCCATAAGTACTAAAAAAATCAAGGATAAAGAAGCAGATGAGATGTGGATACAGTGCTTAATCACTCCATTTCAGTTTGATACGATTTTTGTAGGCAAGAAAATTGAGGAAAAAGATATGAGCGATTATTTTTATGCTGCAAAAAGTGAAGAACCTGGCAGTTTTGAATGTATGGGAGGCTGGTTGAAATGCTACAAACTTGATAAACAAGGCAAATATATATTAAAAGACAAAATGCAAGGTGTTTTAAGAAAAGGAAGAAATAATTAAGGTTTTTAGATACGATTCTAAGAATATTTATATAAATAAAAAAGTAGCAAAAGATTCAGAAAAAATTATTAAATTTGCAATTCTATAAAGTAAGGTGATAAGTGAAGGATTTTAGATATATATTTATTTTGGTGTTGTGCTGTTTAATATTTATAGAAAAACCAAATGTTTTGCAAGCACAGAATCGTCAGAAATTAGAAAACGAAAAGGCAAAATTGGAAAAAGAGATTGCCTCCATGAATGCTATTTTAAAGGAGACAAAGAAGAAAAATAAGATGTCAGCATCAGAATTGCAGATAATAAAAAAGAAAGTTGAGCAAAGGCAACAACTTGTAAATAACATAACTTTGCAAGTAAAGATGCTTAATGAACAA
>ONOZ01000094.1 GCA_900319595.1 uncultured Bacteroidales bacterium
AAAAGTATAGATTTATTTTTTCTGCCTTTGGAAAGTGATACTATAAAAGACAAAATAGGCTTGAATGTTGGAATAAGGAATATAACAGATTATGATTTATTTTTAAGTACAGCCTATTTATTATGTGAAAAAATGATAGGAGAATACGATGCTGCAACATTGATAGATTTCTTTGATGTGGTCGAATTGCCGAGAGATTACGATAATGAAGGCTTTTTACCGTTGGATTATTTACCAGATTTTGTTCAGTGGAAGATTGAACGTATGGAAAATGAAAAATATTAGAAAATTTCTTATCTTTGCAAATTGAAATTAACAACATAATAAAATGTGGACAATATTCAAAAAGGAATTAAATAGTTTTCTTACGTCGTTAATAGGTTATATTACTATATTTGTATTTTTAATTATTAACGGATTGTTACTTTGGATAATAAAATATGGAGTAAATGTATTTGATTCTGCAATGGCAACATTAGATGGATTGTTTTTTATATCGCCATGGGTGTTTTTATTTTTAATTTCAGCAATTACTATGAAAATGTTTGCAGATGAAAGAAAGAACGGAACAATAGAAATACTTTTGACCCAACCCGTTAGAGATATTTCTATTATATTGGGTAAATTTTTTGCTTCCGTTTGTATAGTTCTTCTGTCTGTTTTGCCAACATTTCTATATATTATATGTGTTTATCAACTTGGTTCGCCGATAGGTAATTTAGATATTGGAGGAATATTTGGTTCTTATATAGGATTAGTGTTTTTAGGGGCAACGTTTTGTAGTATTGGTATATTTTCATCATCTTTAACAAATAATCAGATAGTTGCCTTTATATTATCTGCTATTCTTTGCCTACTTGTTTATAATGGTTTTGATTTTATAGCACAAATTCCAACGTTGTCCAAGTACGATTTGACAATTAAAAATCTTGGCATAGCTTATCATTACAATTCTATAAGTCGAGGAGTGGTTGATTCAAGGGATGTCGTATATTTTTTGAGTATTATGATGCTTTTTATATTGCTAACGAAAATTAGTTTAGAGTCTCGTAATTGGAAAAAATAAAATTGAAAGATTATTATGAAAAATGTTGAAATAAAGAACGATAGCATAGAGCAGAGTTTGAATTCAATACGAGAGAAAAAATCTTGGTCGATAAAGGACTTTCTAAATAGATTAATAAATCCGATGAATGCAAAAGCTGATGTCAAACGTTCACATATAATTCAATTATGTTTTGGTTTAGTAATTTTAATTTTGTTGAATGTCTTGGGGAGTTATTTCTTTGCTAAAATAGATTTGACAAAGGAAAAACGTTACTCAATAAGCAAATCTACTAAAGAACTTTTAATTGGAGGTAAGAAAGGAGTAAAGAAAATAGATGACGTTGTTATGATACGTTGTTATCTCGATGGAGATGTTCCTTCCAATTATAAGGAATTGAAAAATGCACTAAAAGATTTATTAAACGAATTTCGTTCATACAATTCTGATATTGAATACGAATTCATTGACCCTAATGCTTTTAAAGAGAAAAGGGAAAAAAACGAATTTTATGAAAAATTATTTACAAAAGGCTTTTCGCCACTTTTAGTTAAGAATGAGATTAGAGGGAAGTTAGAACAACAATACATTTTTCCTTATATAGAAATTTCTTATGGAGGACGTTCTACTATTAAATCATTGATTTCAACTAAAACAGGATTTTCCGAGGATGAGGTTATAAAATCCTCCATTCAAAATTTGGAATATACGCTTTACTCCTCAATTCGCAATATGATTCAAGGTATAAAACCGAATATTGCCTTTCTGTACGGACAAAATGAGCCAGATGCGGCGTATTTGTTGGACATAATACAGGCATTGGACGAAACATATTCCATAGATTCTGTAACTATAAACGGACAAATCAATGCTTTGGTAGATAGACGTTACGATTCGTTGGACAATAGTAATATAAAATTTAGAAAAAAATACGAATGCTTGATAATAGTTAAGCCTTCGTTACCTTTTTCTCAAAAAGATTTATATATAATTGACCAATATATAATGCATGGTGGCCGAGTATTTTGGTTATTAGACCCTTTGACAGCTAATATGGACTCTTTACAATCAAGAGCAAGTACTATGGCCATTAGTAATTTTACGGGAGCAGAGGAACTTTTGTTTTCGTATGGCGTAAAACTTAATAACGACTTAGTGATGGACTTGCAGTGTGTAAAGATTCCAATAGTAACGGGGCAATATCAAAACGGGCAGCCACAAATGACTTATTATCCTTGGAATTTTTTCCCATCTGTTAGCCCAACCTCCCATATAATCTCAGATAAAATAAATCCTGTGAAATTAGAATTTGTATCTACAATAGATACAGTTGCAAATAATAACGAAACGTATTCTACACCAATACTATTGTCTTCTGCTAACACACGTTTATTAAATGCACCAGTGGAAGTTTCTTTGCAAATGTTGAAACAAAAACAAGATGCTAAATTGTTTAATCAAGGCTCCAAGATTTTGGCACTATTGACAGAAGGTTCATTTAGAAGTGCATTTAAAAATAGGCTTCCAAGCGAGATGATAAACAATCCAATGATAGCACATAGAGATAATTCTGAACAGACAGCAATGATTGTTGTAGCAGATGGAGATATGATTTTGAACTCATTTAGAAATAATCAAGTTGTACCGCTTGGTTATGACGTATATACCAGTCAAATGTTTGGTAATAAGGAATTTATTATAAATTGTATTAACTATCTATGTGGCGATAGAGATTTGATTCCTTTGCGTTCAAGGGAAATTATCATTAGAAAACTTGATATGGCAAAGATAGACCGTACCAAAACACAATGGCAGCTCTTTAATATGTTAGCTCCTATTGGCATTATAGGAATTTTGGCGTTTGTCATATTATTTATAAGGAAAAAATCAAACGTAAAACGATAAATTATGAGAATTTCAAACATAAAAAAAGTGCAACGTAACAAAAAAAATATTATTAGCCTGATTATTGTTGTAGTGTTAGTAATTATTACAATAATCATTGTGATTACCAAAAACACTTCTTCAACAATTGAACAGGATTTTCATTTTGCTGATACAGAGGCAATAACAAAAATTATTATTCAAGATAAGGAAAATCGCAAAATAGAATTGTCAAAAAAAGAAGATAGTATTTGGTTGGTCAATTCTAAATATGAGGCAAATAAAGTACTTGTAGATATTGTACTCAGTACATTTAAAAACATGCGAATAAGAGAGCCTTTGCCAAAAGCGTCAAGAAATAATGTCGTTAAGGATATTGCTACGATAGGAAAGCAAATTGATATATATACCATTGATTATAAAATAAGATTTTGGTTTATCAAGTTATTTAAAGACGAAAGAAAGGCAGTAACATATTTTGTCGGTTCAGAAACTCCTGATGAAATGGGGACGTATATGCTTAAAAAAGGAGACAATCAACCATATGTGATATATATTCCTAATTTTAGAGGATATTTATCGACTCGTTTTTCAGTAACACAAGATGCGTGGCGAACACATAATGTATTTAAGTACAAACAAAATGAAATAGAGAGTATTAGTGTGGA
>ONOZ01000260.1 GCA_900319595.1 uncultured Bacteroidales bacterium
TCAAACGCCATTTGTTTTGTAGCATTCCACGTTTTTTTATTCGTTCCTTTATGTCCAGTAAAAAGAGTTGTTTTTGCGTTTTCGTATTGCCCTATTATTGTGGCTCTTTCATCATTCAATATACTTTCATATATTGCGTTTTTTGCTTTTACACTTCTTGCTTTATTTATAGCATTTATAATTGCAGGAGAAAATGGCTCAAAACTAACAAATAGACGCTTATTATCCTGTTTATTTACAAAATCTATTTTATTAGCAATATCAGAAAAATCCTTTTTATCAATACCTAATAAATCTTTATTGTCCCTTAAAAAGTATGGCAACTTGCCTTTTTCAGTTGCAATCTGTATTTGGTCCTTATGAAACTCGTACCAATCTTTAAAGTTTTTTGGAAGTTCTGTTATTGGCTTTGGTTGTTTGCCTGCAATGAAATCCTTGTCGCTTTGAAGTATTGGGGTTGCAAAGCAAAGACAATGAGGGTGCCAACCGCCAAACTTAAAATCCTTTGGGTATTCTCCTTGCAAAACATCGCAAATATCATATTTTGGGTGAGCGTCCGACAACTGAATCTTTATTCCTAAAACAAAGTCCATATCTTTCCAACGCTCATAATCAGCGTACCGATACGCCATATTTATTTCAGTACGTGCTAAACGCATTGCGTTTTTGTATGAGGAGCGATAAACACCTGCCCCCGAGTGATACGCTTTGGCGTTCTTTGATAAACGCAATTCTCCGTGTTCATCTCTTACACGTCTGAATAATTTATTAGGTTCATTAAGATATTGGCGAATTTCCCGACTTAATTTCGTTGCACTTGTCCCTTGCTCTATTAAACAAATTCTGAAAAATAAGGAAGGTTTCTCATTGACTACCTAACAGTGCAAATGTTTAATATTTTTAGAAAATTGATTTAAAATTTGGGTCAAAAAATGGTCAAAAATAAAACGAGTTTTTAAAAGAAGAACGACTTAACTATTTAAGAATTAAGTCGTTTAGTTGTAAATTTAACTTTTGAATAGTTGTCCCATCAAGACTCGAACTTGAAACGACAGAACCAAAATCTGCTGTGTTACCATTACACCATGGGACAAAATTCCGTTCTCTTATTTTCAAGGTGCAAAATTATAATAATTTACAATACCAACCAAATATTTTTTTGATTTTTTTTGAAAGAAAAATGAAAATAGGTGATTACTAACGGAGTAATTTATAAATGACCTATATTGTTAGGCTTAGATTTTAAAAATGTTTATAAAATAATTATGTTGTATGCTATAGAAATCGTATAATTTTTGTATCTTTGCCAAAAATTAAAAGGAAAAAGTAGATTATATGGAAAATATTGATAAAAAGTCTTCAAGTCCACAAAATAAGATAAACTTACAAGGATTCCAAAAGGTTAATTTATACTTTCCGAAGGAGGATGATAAAAAAAAGTCTTTTAATAAAAAGGAAAACATAGACGAAAGTTCTGTAATGAAGCGAATATTACGGAAGCGAAAGCAGAATATGGTTGCACAACATGAAGAGTTTATTCAACACGATGTTAGTTTGTTAAGAAATAATACTCTGAAAATAGATGCAAGAGCAAAAGATTATTGTGTAGTTCGCAGAGATAAAGATTTTGTTACACTTTATGAATTATATAAAAGCAAAGATTTTAAACAAAATCCTAAAAAAATATTTGTATTGGGAGAGGGAAGTAATACTATTTTTGCATCTCGTGAGATAGAATCATTGGTTGTCAAGATAGATTCTGCTTATTTTAATATTATAACTCAAGATGATGAATTTGTGTGGGTTAGTTGCGATGCTGGGTTGTTATTTAGAGATTTTGTTGTGTGGTCTTGTGAAAATGGTTTCTCGGGTTTAGAGAATTTGGCAGGAATTTATGGTACGGTAGGTGCTGCTCCTGTGCAAAATATTGGAGCATACGGTACGGAAGTGAAAGATGTAATTGATAATGTAACTTATTTCGATTTAAAAATAGGTGATTTTAGGACTATAAATAATAAAGATTGTAATTTTTCTTATAGAAGTTCTATTTTTAAATATCAAGACGGTACAAAAATTATATCGCAGGTATGTTTTAAATTAAAAAAACAATTTGTATTCAATGATTCTTATTCTGCATTATCAAAAGCATTCGCTAACGTCAAAAAATCGGATATCAATCCGTTATCTGTAGCAAAGAAAGTGATGGAAATACGAGATAATAAGTTACCCAATCCGAGAAATTTAGGAAATTGTGGCTCGTTTTTCAAAAACCCAGTTATTTCTTTTGAACATTACGAAAGACTATCCCTAATATATCCAAATATCGTTGCATACGATGATAATGATGGCAAGAAAATAAGTGCTGCGTGGTTAATAGAAGTATGCGGATTCAAAGGAAAAAAATACAATAAGGTAGGTATGTACAATAAACAACCCTTAGTACTCGTTAATTATGGTGTTCGCACTGTTACAGAATTACTTGATTTTGCAGACTTGGTTGCTCAGACGGTTAAGACTAAATTTGATATAGATTTAATTAAAGAACCTCATATTGTATATTGATAATGAAAGATAAGGCACTGAAATTTTGGGAAAGTTTCCTTACTATAAAGGACAAACTGATGGATATAGACGATTTGGACGATAATTTGATAGACGAGTTATTAACAAATTTGGACGGAGAATTAAAAAAATATTCTTTTGGTGTGGATTTCATACTTTCCGATTTGACTTCAAATGGGAGAGAATTACTTTTTACGGCTAATGGAGATAAAGATTTTTTTGAAGATGTGATAACACTTGTAGAGAATGCTCCTGTACTGGATTTTTGGACAATTACGGCGTTTTCTAAACCTGAAGGTAAAAATGCAGTGATAGACA
>ONOZ01000228.1 GCA_900319595.1 uncultured Bacteroidales bacterium
CAACAACTTTGCAAACTAAATCTTTGCCTTGGTATGTTGTTATACCAACGAAACAATTCTTATAAGAAGCAAAATCTCCTTCCAATAGAGTTATACCATTTTGCTTGATTATATAAGTAAACCCTTTTGTTTTCAGTTTATTTACAAAACTATTCAAAGTACCATCAATAGGTATACCTTTAAATGTTAAATGTTTGTTATCACTTTGCCCCATTGCATTTGCAAAAGTGCAAAATAGGATTGCAATTACTAAAAAAATCTTTGTCTTTTTCATTGTCGTATATTTTTTATTTGTTTATACTATTTTTATTTTCTAACTCACTCAGATATAAACAATTATCGTGTCCTTATTTTGTTGTATGCGGTCCTGAACTTACCTAAACTAAACAAATCTTACAAAGCACACGATAGCGGACTATGATACCGCACCGTTACTGCACGCATTCCTTTGTTTAGTTGTATAAATTGTTCAGGTTTCATACAACAAAGAGCGTAAAGTTACGTACTTACATTTTGCAAATTTACAAAGATTTTTATAAAAAGCAATTATCTTTATCAAATTATTTTATTATCACCTATGCAACAGAACTATACAATATATATACAAAGCCCCAACCAAACATATAAAAAAGATTGTGAGAAGTGAATGTTATTATATATTTTTCACTCCTCACAAACGAACAATTATTTATAATTTTATTCTAATGTAAATGTTATAAATAATTATTGATATTTTATTTACATTTTTCTTATTTAGCATCCAAGACGTTTTTCTAATCTTTGACGAATTGCTCCAATGAAATCGGCAGAATTTACAGCCTTTGGTGTTACTCCTTCCATCAAATTAACCAAGTCTTTCGTTGCAATGCCCTCGTTAAGAGTATCAAAACAAGCACCTTCTAATTGATTAGCAAAATTTACCAATTCGTTAATACCGTCTAATTCGCCTCTTTTTCTCAAAGCACCACTCCAAGCAAAGATAGTAGCCATTGGATTTGTAGAAGTTTCCTCTCCTTTCAAATATTTATAATAATGGCGAGTAACTGTTCCGTGTGCAGCCTCGTATTCATAATTACCATCAGGAGAAACCAATACAGAAGTCATCATTGCTAAAGAACCAAACGCCGTAGATACCATATCACTCATAACATCTCCGTCATAGTTTTTGCAAGCCCAGATATATCCACCTTTACTTCTAATCACACGTGCCACTGCATCGTCAATCAAAGTGTAGAAATATTCTAAACCTAATTCTTCAAATTTTTGTTTATATTCCTCATATACCTCGTCAAAGATAACACGGAATTGTGCATCGTATTTCTTAGATATTGTATCTTTTGTAGAAAACCAAAGGTCTTGTTTAGTATCTATCGCAAATTTAAAACAAGAATGTGCAAAAGAGCGAATTGATTTGTCTGTATTATGCATACCCTGCAAAACGCCTTCACCCTTAAATTCGTGAATAACAACCTCTTCTTTATTACCACTATTGCCTTCAAATATCATTTTAGCAACACCAGGCTCATTAACTCTAATCTCAACGGATTTATATACATCTCCGTAAGCATGACGAGCAATAGTAATTGGCTTTTCCCAATTCTTTACGACGGGTTTTATTGAAGGTATTGTAATAGGAGTACGAAATACAGTACCATCAAGTATAGAACGAATTGTACCATTAGGTGATTTCCACATTTCATGCAGTTTGTACTCCGTCATACGCTGTGCATTTGGAGTAATTGTTGCACATTTTACAGCAACACCATATTTTTTATTAGCCTCTGCTGCATCTTTTGTTATTTGGTCGCGAGTTTCATCTCTTTTCTCTAATCCCAAATCATAATATTCAGTTTTTAGGTCTATGAAAGGTGTAAGTAATTCGTCCTTAATCATTTTCCATAGAATCCTGGTCATTTCGTCTCCGTCCATTTCTACTAACGGAGTAAACATTTTTATCTTTTCCATTGTTTTTGTTAGTTTTTTTGTTATTATTTCATTACATTTATTTTGTTTTCTTACTTATACTTTTCACCATTTAAATATATCTCAGATATTTTAACGTGCAAATTTACAATTTATTTCAATACAAACACTACTCTTTTCTATTTATTTTCATCTATAGTAACAGTCCTATTTAATGAAAACTCAAATCTATTAGGTTTTAAGCCGTGCTTATACTCTCCGTCTTCAATGTGACTCAAACCTACAATTCCAAAATAAAACAATTTACCTTTATTGCCACGTGTCTTCCTTGTATTTTCATAGAAAAACCACCATTTTCCTTCTTCGTCCGTAACCCACCTTAATACCATTCCCAATTTGGTATCTCCTGTACCATAATTATGAGTGGTAATATTCAGTCTATTGTCATAGGGTGTAGTTATACCTACAATTCTTGAAGTATAATTATTTACATACATAGCATTCCAACGGGGATTACGAATTGCTGAATATAACCATCTACGCCAAAACAAAGGAAGTGACCGCTTATAATCCTCAGGAACGCCACCATTTTCAATAGGTTGTTTTGTATCGCCATACAACCATAAATTGTAATCAAAAGTTC
>ONOZ01000121.1 GCA_900319595.1 uncultured Bacteroidales bacterium
TATCCTTTTGCAGATAGATACAACTATTTTTGCGTTTAATCTTAGTTATTAAATTTCTTTTTAGTAATCTTTGCAAAACGTTATGGACGGTCTTATTTGACAGATTAAAAAACTCCTCAATGTACTTTTGCGAGCCGTAGAAAGACAATTTTCCAAAGCCAGATATCAAACTATAAATCAGTAAATCGTTGCCCGACAGGTTGTGTTTTTGGGCTTGTTTGCGGTCAATTACCACAAAATTGTTGTTGCTGAATACTTTCATAATGTTACAAATTTTAAAATTGATAAATGATTGAGTAGATTTGTGTTACTCTTTTTTTTACGTTTGCAAAGTTATGAATAATAGGTTATTTTACTGGGGGTGTTTGAGGGGTAGAGAGGGGGAGGTAGATTAGCAATGGGACTATTTATGGTTATTAAAAAAAATAAGGTATCCAAATATTAGGACACCTTATCAAACATTAGAAATATTTTTATAGAATATTAAATAAAATTGTTTATTCTCTAATTTTTTTAATCATTCCTGTTAGTGCAGTGCCAGGACCTACTTCCATAAATTCCTCTGCACCATCTGCAAGCATATTCCTTACAATCTGCGTCCATTTTACAGGAGAGGTTAATTGCTTGATTAACTTGTCTTTGATTACTTTTGCATCTGTTGTCGGCAAAGCATCAACATTTTGATAGATTGGGCAGATTGGTGTGGTAATTTCTGCTTCCTCTATACCTTTTGCTAATTCTATTCTTGCACTCTCCATCAATGGCGAATGGAATGCACCACCTACTTTCAATGGCAAGGCACGTTTTGCACCCTTTTCTTTCAATAATTCACACGCTTTTTCAATACCTGCAACGCTACCCGAGATTACTAATTGTCCGGGGTTATTATAATTGGCAGGCACTACAATTTCGTTTGTTATAGAGGCACAAACTTGTTCAATTACAGAATCTTCCAAACCAATTATTGCAGCCATTGTACTCGGATTTTCTTCGCACGCCTTTTGCATTGCTTTTGCACGAATGGATACAAGTTTTAAACCATCTTCAAACTTCATTGCTTTGCTTGCAACAAGAGCAGAAAACTCTCCAAGCGAATGACCTGCCACCATGTCAGGAGCAAAATCATTTCCCATTGAATATGCCAAAATGACAGAATGCAAAAATACAGCAGGTTGAGTAACTTTTGTTTGTTTCAACTCTTCTTCTGTACCAGCAAACATTATGTCCGTTATATTAAACCCAAGAATTTCGTTGGCTTTATCAAACATTTCTTTGCATTTGCCACCTTGCTCGTAAAGTTCCTTACCCATACCAATAAACTGGGCTCCTTGTCCAGGAAATACGTATGCTTTTTTCATTTTTTTTCTGTTTTTTTATTGTTAATACTCTGATTATTAGTTTGTTATTTTTTTTGTTTAATATTTTATTTCACACTTAAAGTTCTCTTTCAAAAGATTGATTGCTGGCGATTCTCGCATCAAAAACGTAAATCTCTCAACGGGTGTGGTCGGTATGTTTTGTCTTTCCTCAGGGTTGAGTGCAATTACGTCCAATTTCATATGAGGATAATGTGTTCGTTTGATGATAAATTGTGTTAAATCCTTTCTAATAGAGTCAATTATGTCTTTTCGCTCTTGTGTTTCTACAAAAATCTGTGCCAAAAACTCTTCGTTGTTATAAGGTTTGATTTCTGCTTTTGAAAGTGCAATTTCTACATCTATAAGTTTCTGATTCTGTAATTGTTGCTCCATACTTATGGACGGATATTCGATATTTTCGTCCTCTTGCAAAGTAGTGTCTATTTCAGACATAATAGGGGAGTTGTCTTGTATCTTTTTGCGAATATCTTCCACGAAAACTTTGATACTTTTACGCACCTCGTCCATAGAAAAAGTTACAGATTTCTCGGGCTTTTCGCTTTCCTTTTGAATTCTTGTGGCATTATTGATATTTATTCCGTAAGGCGTTTGAAATGTTGCGGGCGTAATGGTTTCAACTGCATTTTTGGTATTGTCAGCAGTTGCAGTCGGTTCAGTTATAGAGTTTTTTTTTCAGCCGTTGGTTCTTGAGGCTGTGATATTTGTGTTTGCGGAGGATTTTTTGGTGCAATTTTGTTCATTATGTTGCACATTTTCATCAGCATCAACTCAACACATAAGCGTTTATTGTTTGCTGTTCTATATTCCATCGCACTTGTGTTGGCAAAATCCAATGCTCGTAGCAAAAACAACATTTGACACTTTTGACATTGTTCAAAATATCTCTGCTTTGCGTTGTCAGGTACGTTCAACAAGTGAATTGTCTGTGTATCTTTGCTAATTAACAGATTTCGTAAGTGTTTGCTAAGTCCGTCAATAAATATATCTCCTTGAAAACCTTTAGATAAAACCTCATCAAACAAAATTAAAGTAGAGGAAATATCGGTTGCAAGCATATTATCTACAAATCGGAAGAAATAGTCGTAATCTAAAATGTTTAATGATTCAATTACAGATTGATAAGTTAGATTTGAGGACGTAAAAGATACCATCAAATCAAACATACTTAACGCATCTCTTAACCCTCCGTCTGCTTTTTCGGCTATAACGTCCAAAGCACTTTTTTCAAAACTAACATTCTCTTTGTTACATATATACTCCAAATGGTCGGAGATGTCTTTGATGGTTATTCTGTGAAAATCAAATATTTGACAACGCGAAAGAATTGTTGGCAATATCTTGTGTTTTTCGGTTGTTGCCAAAATAAATTTCACAAACTTAGGGGGCTCTTCCAAAGTCTTCAAAAAGGCGTTGAAAGCAGCAGTAGAAAGCATATGTACCTCGTCAATGATATATACTTTGTACTTACCATTCATTGGGGGTACGTTAATTTGTTGCACTAACTCCCTAATATCATCTACACTATTGTTACTTGCAGCATCTAATTCTATAATATTGAGCGATGCATTCTTATTAAACGAAGTGCAACTCTCACAGTCGTTACAAGCTTCTATTTCGGAGGTTCGATTTGTGCAGTTGATAGTTTTTGCTAAAATTCTCGCACAGGTTGTTTTGCCAACACCACGCGGACCACAAAACAAAAACGCTTGAGCCAATTGATTAGATGCAATAGCATTCTGCAAAGTAGAGGTTATATGCCTTTGTCCTACAACACTTTCAAACGTAGCAGGACGATATTTGCGAGCCGATACTATGTAAGGAGTATTTACTGACATAGATATTTAGTTAGTTTTTGTGTCATATCGTTTTTACGCAACCTTGTCAATGCCCTTTCTTTTATTTTGCGAACTCTTTCTCTTGTTATATTGTGTCTTTGAGCAATCTCGTCCAAAGTCAGACTTCTTTGCTCTCCGATTCCAAAATATTGGTATATTACTTCGCGGTCCATGTCGTTCAAAGTAGCGAGTACGTCCATAATATCCTTAGACAAAGATTCTTTCATAACAATATCGTCGGTGTCTGCAACGCTGTCCTGTTCTATTGTGTCAATCATTGTCATATCTTCGTCCTGTACCAAAGGTGCATCAACGCTAATAGTGTTAGTTCCCGCAATAACGGTTTCCAACA
>ONOZ01000150.1 GCA_900319595.1 uncultured Bacteroidales bacterium
AATAATAAGATAAATGTGTCTGACTTATTGGCTGGCGTTTATACTATTAAAGTAAATAACCAAATACAAAAACTTGTAATTGAATAAAACAAAACTTTTAAATAAATTAAAACGTCCATTTATGCTAATTTAAAATGGACGTTTTAATTTTATTATATTCTATTATATATCATTTATTTTCTATTCTTGCCGATAATAACCTCCGTGGCACCCACCCCGTATTGTTGCATAGAGGCAGGGAAGTAATGAATAAAAGAAAATTTTTGTAATTCCTCCTCAATATTATGTTTCAATACGCCTTGACCAACGCCATGTATGAAAACAATTTTATCCAAATTCATCTCTATGGCTTTATCTAAGCATTTACGAAAGTAATCCATTTGAATGTTTAGTTTGTCTATGCTCTCCAGTCCTTTCTCTGTATCAACTAATTCCTCTATATGCAAATCTACCTCTGCCTCGTGTCTATTGACCAAATGCTTATCAAAAAATGATTGTGGTTTTGTTTGTTGTACCTCAACGACAACGTTATCAGCTTTCATATCCTGTAATTTTTTGGCAACGGCCTGTCTTTGCGATAAAGTTTGTTCATAATCAACTGCTATGTCCTGCGTTTTTGTCATAACTATTGGTACAAGTAAAGCCTTTTCTACAAATAAACCTGATTCCTCAAAACAGCCCTCTTTGAAAAACTTTGATGTTTTGATTTTTATTTGATAATTCGCTGGCATAAGTATAGACTTACTTTTGTCCCTATGTAGTAGTATTTGAATAACTCCGTTTGTCCATTTTTCCAATTGCTTATCATCTATGGTAGCAAGCAAAAAACGTGATTTCTCTTCAACACTTCCAAAATCCTCACCTATAAAACATTCATTTTCTTCGTCCCGTAAAAATAACGAATACAATAACGTATAATCCGAATTATTGACTAAATAGACAAAATACTCACCTGCAATTAACCACTTTTGGTCGCAAGGTACAAAAGCCAAATAAACACCTTTTTCTTTTTCTTGTCCTTTACGTGAAAGATACAACCGCTCCTGCCTTACATCGTCTTCATCGTTAGGTAAATTGATATCTTCGTTTTCATCATACATGGCAGTATCTTCATTAGTAAATTGACTTTGAGAAGTAAACATCTTGCCCGCTTTGTCTTCTACAAAATCCAAAACAATCTCCTTTGTAAGTGTCGGAATCTCAAAACCATCTACTTCTACATTGACTAAACTTGGAGAAATAACCTTTTTTATCACTCCCCCACCCTGCTGGTCTAAAAACTTTACTTTATCGCCTACTTTAAATGTTCTCATATCTTTATTTTATTATTTTTTCTGCTAACAAGTTCAAATCCAAACCATCAAAATTGCCACTTGAAGACATCAATAAAGAACAATCTTTATAATTCCCACTTAACAATTCTTTTTCTAATTCCTCTTTGCTATCCAAAACTATCAACCCATCTTTATTAAATGAATTATAAATTTCTTTTTTATCTAAATCGGGCAGTCGCTTCAACTGCAAGGCATGATGATTATAATACACTATGGCTTTATCTGCTTGTTCCATAGTTCCTTTGTATTGTTTAAGGAAATCTTGCGTTAAAGAAGAATAAGTATGCAACTCCATTACGGCAATCAAAACTCTATTAGGGAATTGCTCTTTTACTGCTGATACAGTCGCTTTAAGTTTGGAGGGAGAATGTGCGAAATCTTTGAAAATTGCAAAAGAATCTGTTTTTTTGATAATCTCCAATCGCTTTGACGCACCCTCAAAAGATTGCATTGAAGTAAGAAACTCCTCGTTTGTAATCCCAACTTGCTCACATACTTTCATTGCAGCGTTCATATTCATTAGATTATGCCGCCCAAAAATCTGAGTTTGATATTCCTTGTTGTTATATATAATGTACGTTATTCCGTTTTCAACCCTATGAGGTAAGACTTCGTAACCAATTTTCTTAATATCATTGCGACTATTATTCGCTACGTTTATAACATTTGTATCTGCGGTGCAGTAAATCAAAGTTCCATTGTTTTGAATTTTAGTTAAAAATATCTCAAACTGCTCTTTGTATTTTGCAAATGTAGGAAAAACATTAACATGGTCCCATTCTATTCCCGTTATTACTGCAATGTGCGGATTGTAAAGATGAAATTTGGGGCGTAAATCAATAGGTGAAGTCAAATATTCATCTCCTTCTAAAACCATATACTTGCTTTGTTGCGTTATCTTAACCATTACATCAAATCCTTTCAACATTGCTCCCACCATAAAGTCTGTTTCAATACCCGCAAACTTAAAGGCGTGAAGTATCATTGCTGTTGTTGTAGTTTTGCCATGAGAACCACCTATTACAATACGAATTTTATCCTTTGACATTTCGTATAAAAACTCTGGATAGGAATAAATTTTGAGCCCTAACTCTTTTGCTTTCAACAATTCAGGATTATCTTCCTTTGCATGCATACCTAAAATTATACAATCCAAATCCTTTGAGATTCGCTCCTCTTTCCAACCCAATTTCTTCGGTAAAATACCATATTCTTCCAATCTTTCTTTGGCAGGAGAGAATATTTCATCATCCGAACCCGTAACCTCGTATCCTTTTTTCTTTAATGCTATTGCCAAATTATGCATTGCACTACCCGCTATGGCTATAAAATGTACTTTCATATTATTTTGCTTACCTTATTTCGTATCTACAAAAGTTTCAAAGTGCAAAGATAACAAACTTACAGCAAGAATTTATAATATTTTTCCAAAAAACTATATTCTTACGAAAAACAAAGTAATGTAATTTTGCAATCGTAAAAACAATAATAAGATAGCATGAAAATAAATGAGTTTTTTAATTCTTTTTTAATGATAATCAATCAAATGAGTCCATATTTGTTGTTAGGATTTTTGATTGCAGGAGTTTTACATGTGTTTGTACCAAAAAAGTTTTATCAAAAATATTTATCCTCTAACAATAAATTCTCTGTTTTATGGGCTGCATTGTTGGGTATTCCACTACCTTTGTGTTCGTGTGGAGTAATACCTACCGCCATTGGACTAAAAAATGAAAAAGCCTCAAAAGGTGCGGTCGCCTCGTTTCTTATTGCAACTCCACAAACAGGTATTGACTCCATATTGGCAACATTCTCTTTGATGGGATTGGGTTTTGCTATTATGCGACCCGTTGCTGCTTTGATTACTGGTATATGCGGAGGAATTTTAATTAACAGATATTTGAATAAACAAACTCTCCATAATGAAAAGGTGGAGTGTGTAATAGATGACAACAAAATAGAAAATACCAATATACTACATAAACTATATAAAATCTTGCGTTATGCTTATTTTGATATGATTCAAGATATTGGTTTGAGATTATCTATCGGTTTATTACTTGCAGCGTTAATCAATGTTGCTGTGCCAGATGAATTTTTCCTAAAATTTTCTTCCAATACTTTGTTACAAATGATAATAATATTGATAATAGCAATTCCAATGTATGTATGTTCAACAGGAGGCATACCAATAGCGGCATCACTTATGATGAAAGGTTTATCTCCCGGCGTTGCGTTGGTTTTATTGATGGCTGGACCGGCTGTAAATTTAGCATCAATTTTGGTAGTTAAGAAATCTATGGGTACCAAATTCACTACAATATATCTATCTGTCATTATTTTGGGAGCAGTGTTGTTTGGATTTTTAGCAAATGGCTTGCCGTCCTCTTTTTTCAATATCTCATCAACTCAAATACATTATTCGGCAGATTTATGTTGCGATACGGTTGCGTCTTATTATCAAGCGGATACAACCTGCGGTGATACCAATCATAATTCTTTAGCAAAATTTCCAATCTTTAATGTTATTTGTTCAATACTATTAGTAATCTTTATAATAAATTCGCTGATTATGAAATTTATCAGTAGATTCAAAAAAATAAGTACCGAGAAAAATACAGTGATATATATTGTAGAAGAAATGCATTGCAATCATTGTAAAAAAGCCGTTGAAGAATCCGTGATGAAAGTAGAAGGCGTCCAAACTGCAGAGGCAAATGTGGGAGCAAACACTCTAATCGTTACAGGCAATGCTAAACAAGAGAATATCAAACAAGTAGTAGAAAAAGCAGGCTTTGTATTTAAAGGCGTTAAACAATAAGGCAATGATATAAAATAAACAACAAAAACAGTGCCATAAATGGTTGTTTCAATAGAATTTATTAAGAATATTTCGCTATTTGCAATAAATTACGTATCTTTGCACCTTGAAAGAACTATAAGGAAAATTCTATGAATAATGATATGTTAGAAAAGTTGGAGGCTATAAATACAAAATACCTTCAATTGCAAGATAAAATAAATGACCCTGACATAATTAACGATATGAAAAATTATGTCAAACTTAATAAGGAATACAAAGACCTTGAGCCTGTCATTGCTGCTTACAAAGAATACAAAGACGTTATTGCCAATATAGAAAATGCCAAAGAGGTAATTGAAACTGAAAAGGACGAAGAATTTAGAGATATGGCAAAGATGGAACTTGCGGACTTGCAAGAAAAACAATCTAAAATGGAAGACGATATTCGTTTATTGTTGATTCCTGCCGACCCTCAGGACGGAAAAAATGCTATATTTGAGATTCGTGCAGGTACAGGTGGAGATGAAGCAAGTATATTCGCTGGCGATTTGTATCGTATGTATGTTAAATATTTTGAAAAACGCGGTTGGAAAACAGAAATAGTGGATTATACGGCTGGTACATCTGGTGGATACAAAGAAATCGTAATAAATGTTAGCGGAAAAGATGGTGTATATGGACAAATGAAATATGAAAGCGGTGTGCATCGTGTTCAGAGAGTTCCTCAAACAGAAACACAGGGTAGAGTGCATACTTCGGCAGCAAGTGTCGTAGTTTTACCTGAGGCAGAAGAGTTTGATGTGGATTTAAAGATGAGTGATATTCGTAAAGACATATTTTGTGCAAGCGGTCCCGGTGGGCAATCAGTTAATACCACATATTCTGCCATTCGTTTGACACATATTCCAACGGGTATAGTTGTGTCGTGCCAAGACCAGAAATCGCAAGTAAAAAATTTGGAAAAAGCATTAACAGTTTTGCGTACTCGTTTGTTTGAAAGAGAATATGCAAAATATTTAGAAGGTATTGCCTCCAAAAGAAAGACCATGGTATCTACGGGCGATAGAAGTGCGAAAATTCGTACCTATAACTATCCTCAAAGTCGTATAACAGACCATCGTATCAATTGGACTATGTATAACCTGCCTGCTTTTATGGACGGCGATATACAAGATGCATTAGACGCTTTGCAATTAGCCGAAAATGCTGAGCGATTAAAAGAATCTTTAGAATAAATTTAAGGTGTTATAAAATAATACTAACACTTTTTTCGTTTATTAAATCATGAAAATGAGAAAAGTTATATTGTTGGTTTTGTTTGTTAGTTTTTGCTTATCCGCAAAGACTCAGACAAAGAATATAGAAATTGGGAAATGGAGAGACCATCTTTCCTATTATTTTACGCATAATGTTTGCAAAGTAGAAAACAGAATATTGGTTGCGTGCCAATCTGCTTTATTCTATCATGATCCCAAAACGGGTACAAATGAAACTCTGACCAAAGTAGGTGGCTTGTCGGACGCTGGCATTGGTGTTGTAGATTACGACTCTGTAAGCAAAACTATTATCATAACTTACGACAATTCCAATATAGATATTGTTCAAAACAATAGAGTTTATAATATTCCAGATATAAAAAATCGTCATATAGAAGGAAGTAAAAGTATCAACAGCATATATTTTCATAACAACATGGCTTATCTGTCTTGCGGATTCGGAGTTGTTGTTTTGGATCTGCAAAGACACGAAATTTATGATACTTGGTATTTGGGTAAAAACTCTTCTGCAATAAATGTTAATGCAATTTGTATTGACGACACTTCTATTTATGCCGCTACTGCAGATGGGTTATTATTTGCAAACAAAAATAGCAAAACTTTGGCTGCAAGTGAGAGTTGGCAAAACAAGAATTTCTTTAAAAATAATAAAGATAAAGAAGTTAAACACATAATACAACTAACCAAAACAGATTTGCTAATAAACATACAAAAAGATAATTCCACAACCTCTACTTTAATCAAATATAATGGAGTACAAATTGACACGGTATTTGCATCTACATATATAAGGGCAATGAAAAAGTCATCTTCTTTTGTGGGCTTCATTGGGCATTTGAGTTTTGGTTTATATGATACAAATCTTAATCAAGTATATCATATAAGCGATGAATGGAATCCTGTACCTAATTTGACTTTAGATATAAAGGATTTTGTAATAGAGGGAAATTCTTTATGGCTATCTCATAATTATACGGGCTTAATACATTTGCCAGATTTTTTACAAGGAAGAACTTGGGAAAGGTCAATACTCTATCCTAACGGACCTAAAAGCAATGACGTATATAGTATGACTTTTGATAATGATGGTAAATTGTACGTAGCACCCGGAGGAAAAACCATCTCAAATGTCAATATGATAAAAGAGGGTAACGCCTATATTTATGATGGAGTGTATTGGAAGGATTTGGAAAGAGGAAACGTAACAGACACAATCTATGATGTTTTGAAAATAGCAATAGACCCTAACGACAAAAATCATTTGATGATGGCTACTTGGTGGAGCGGAGTGGTAGAAGTGAGAAACGATACTATGATCAAGCTTTATGATTCTACAAACACAGATAATCGGCTATTATCACAAGGATATAATTATCGTATTGCTGGTATTGGCTATGATAGAAGTGGCAATTTGTTTTTAGCAAACTCATTAGTTCCTTACGGCTTTGTGTATATGACATATAATAACGAATGGGGCAGTTTTTATACCAATCCTTATATAGGCGGACAAGAAATAGTAGGAATGACTTTGGATTATTTCAATTCTTATAAACTAATCTATACCGTTGCTAACGAAATGCTTTTAATAAACAATCAAGGCGAGATGCTAAAAATAGACCCTAATAATGGCTCGTTGCTACACACGGGAAGAATCAACTGCATAACTCAAGACAAAGATGGTGAGATGTGGATAGGTACAGAAAAGGGGATAAAAGTTATATATTCTTTGTACGGAGCTTTTAATAATACGGCAACAAATTCTGATATAGAATGCAATAATATTGTCTATGTAGAAGACGGAGTAGCCCAATATTTATTAAGTTTTGAAAACATCACCTGTATTATGGTAGATGGTGCAAATAGAAAATGGGTTGGAACTCAAAGAAGTGGTATATATGTCCTAAGTCCTAATGGAGATAAGGAACTATATCATTTTACGCTGGAAAATTCACCATTGCTTTCCAACAAAATAACTTGTTTGGCTCAGAATCCAAAAACGGGCGAAGTTTTCATTGGAACAGACAGAGGCCTAGTATCTTATAGGGCTGAAACGTTAGAACCTGAACAAGAGAAAACTATTTTAAGAGTATTTCCAAACCCTGTACGTCCAGAATATGAGGGCGTGATTGCAATAAAAGGTTTTATGGAAGAATCCGATGTTAGAATAACCGATGCCAATGGTAGAATGGTGGCACATTTAAAATCTTTGGGAGGTCAGGCTATTTGGGACGGTAGGAATTTCAATGGGCAAAAAGTTGGTTCGGGCGTGTATTATATATTTTCTTCTTCGTCTGAGGGTGAAAAAACTATGACAGGCAAATTTGTTATCATCAAATAAATGATTGTAAAAACACAAGCAATTTGTTTAAAATCGTTTGCCTATAAAGAAAGCAGTTCCATGGCAAACCTATACACTAAGGATTTAGGTTTGAAGACATATATAATTCAGCAAGGTAGGAAAAAAACTGCAAAAGTCAAATCATCCTTTTTTCAACCCTTACAAATTATGAATATTGTCGTATATGACAATCAAAAAAACACAATCCAACAAATCAAAGAATGTAGTCTTTGTAATGATTTGACAAGTGTTTATACCAATATGGTAAAAATGAGTTTGGCATTCTTTATTGATGAAATTCTACACGTATCTTTAAAAGAGGACAATCCTAACGAAGAAATGTATAACTTTATTTGTCAAACTATTACGACTCTAAACGATTGCGAAAATACTAAACAATTAAAAGATTTTCATCTATATTTTATGTATCACTTGGCTTGCTACTTAGGGTTTGAGCCTTTGGATAATTATTCCAAAGAGAATTGCTTTTTTGATATAAAAAAGGGGCATTTCACCTCTCCTATAGATACTCAAAGCATTGATTCTCAAAATTTTTTGCTATTTCATAATTTCATCTCCTCAATTAAAGAAAATTACTCACCATTTACTGAAAACATCAACCAAAGAAACGAATTATTAAATATCTTAATATCTTTTTTTGAAGAGCATATAACTAACCACAGACACATAAAATCGCAGGAAGTTTTGAGAACCATTCTTTGATGTATTAATAGCATAAAAGATTAGCAAATAATAGTCCTCAAAATATGAAAAAAATGTAGCGAAGTAGCGTTTTTTTTCAAAAAAATATTGCGTTAGAAAAAAAATTCTTAACTTTGCAATCTTAAATTTTTAGTTTAAACACATTTTAGTAATAAAAACAATAATCTAATGAGTTTAAAAATTGTAGTATTAGCAAAACAAGTCCCTGACACAAGAAATGTTGGTAAGGATGCTATGACGGCTGAAGGTACTGTCAATAGACAAGCACTTGATGCGATATTTAATCCTGAGGATTTGAATGCTTTGGAAATGGCTTTGGCTATTAAAGACAAAAAGAAAGATACGCATATTACTGTTGTTAGTATGGGACCAGACAGAGCGTCTGAAATTATTAGAGATGCCATGTTTCGCGGTGCCGATGATGGAATAATTGTTTCGGATAAGAAACTTGCTGGCTCAGATACGTTGGCAACTTCTTACGCAATATCTCAAGCAATCAAAAAATTGGGCAAAGTGGATATAGTTTTTGGTGGTCGTCAAGCTATAGATGGAGATACCGCTCAGGTTGGACCACAAACAGCAGAGAAATTGGAATATCCACAAATCACTTACGCAGAAGAATTGATTGACGTTACTGATAAAGACATTATTATCAAAAGACGTTTGGAGCGTGGTGTAGAAACAGTTAAAGCAAACTTACCTTTACTTATAACAGTGCATTCTTCAGCACCAAAAGCTCGCTTTTATAATGCAAAGCGTTTGATGGCGTACAAAAATGCAGAGGTGAAAATTTGGAATGCTGATGATATACAGGCAGATGACACACGTCTTGGCTTAACAGGTTCGCCAACTAAGGTAAAGAAAATTGATAGCGTTGTATTGACCCACAAAGACAACATAACAATTGAGCCAACGGGCGAAGCGATTGACGGATTGATGAAAGAACTTATTAACTCACATATAATAGGATAAAGGTTATGAATAATATATTTGTATATTGCGAAATTACTGAGGAGAATTATATTGCCGATGTGTCTTTGGAACTTATTTCTAAGGCAAGAAAATTGGCCGATGAGTTAAAAGTTCAGGTTGAAGCAATTGTTTGCGGAAGCGATGTAAAGGATTTGGAAAAAAGTTTGTATCCTTATGGCGTTGATGTTATCAATTATGCAGAGGATAAGCGTTTATTCCCATATCAAACATTGCCTCATTTCTCTATTGCAACTAAATTGATACAAGAAAAACAACCTCAAATTTGTCTTTTCGGAGCAACTTCTGTCGGTAGAGATTTAGCACCAAGAGTTGCCTCTTATTTACGTTGCGGATTGACTGCCGATTGTACTTCTTTGGAGATTGGACAATATGAGGACAAGAAAAACAACCAGGTAATAGACAATTTGCTATATCAAATCCGCCCTGCCTTCGGAGGAAACATCATTGCAACAATTGTAAATCCGAATACACGACCTCAGATGGCAACCGTACGTGAAGGAGTTATGAAAAAAGAAGTTTATAACGAAAATCACAAGGGCGAATTACAAAAATTAGAGGTTGCAAATTATGTAAAAGATAGTGATTTTTGTATAGAAATCCTATCACGTGAGATTGAGGCTCAGAAAGTTAATATAAAAGGAGCACAAATCATAGTTTGTGGTGGTTATGGTATGAATTCTAAGCCAAATGGTTTTGAATTATTAAAACAATTAGCAGACACGTTGGGAGGAGAAGTTGGAGCAACTCGTGCTGCAGTAGATGGAGGTTTGATAGAACACGAAAGACAAATTGGACAAACAGGAGTAACCGTACGACCTAAACTTTATATTGGTTGTGGTGTAAGTGGTGCTGTTCAACATCGTGCAGGTATGGACCAAAGTAGCAAAATCATTTCTATCAACACAGATGCCAATGCACCTTTGAATGCAATTGCAGACTACACAATTATAGGTGATGCATTTGACGTTGTACCAAAATTGATTGAATATTATAAAAAGAATAATAAGTAATCCATTAAAGAAAATAAATACTATGGCTAATTTTTTTGATGATAATAAGGCTTTAAGATTTCAATTAGATAATCCTTTGATGGATGAAATCATTAAACTGAAAGAAAGAAATTTCAGTGACTATGGACATATTGATTATGCTCCGAAAGATGTTGAGGACGCAAAAGACTCATATAATAGAGTACTGTCGTTGATTGGTGAGATAAGTGCAGATGTATTGGACGTAAATGCCGAAAGCGTTGATGCACAAGGTGTAAGAATAGAAAACAATGCTATAATTTACGCCGATGGTACAAAAGAAAATCACAAGGCTTTGACAGATGCAGGAGTTTATGGTTTGTCTTTGCCACGTAAATACGCAGGATTGAATTTCTCTTACGTCCCTTACGTTATGGCTGCTGAGATTGTGTCGCGTGGGGATTGTGGTTTTGCAAATATTTGGGGTTTGCAAGATTGTGCAGAAACAATTTACGAGTTTGGAGACGAGGAGCAAAAAAGTACTTACTTACCTTTGGTAAATCAAGGCTATACTTTTTCAATGGACTTGACTGAACCTGACGCTGGTAGTGATTTGCAAAGCGTTAGATTGAAAGCAACTTTTGACGAAAAGCAAAATTGCTGGCTTTTAAATGGTGTTAAGCGTTTTATTACCAATGGTGATGCTGATATTAAGTTAGTTTTGGCTCGTAGTGAGGAAGGAACAACTGATGGTAGAGGACTTTCTTATTTTATTCACGACAGGAAAGACGGTGGAGTTACTATTCGCCGTACGGAAAACAAACTTGGTATTCATGGCTCCCCTACTGGCGAATTAGTTTTCACAGATGCCAAGGCTTATTTGGTTGGAGAAAGAAAATTAGGTTTAATAAAATATACTATGTCTTTGATGAACGGAGCAAGATTGGGTGTTGGTGCTCAGTCGGTAGGTTTGTCTGAGGCTGCTTATCGCCAAGCATTGCAATATGCAAAAGAAAGAGAACAGTTTGGTAAGCCAATTATTCAGTTTTTCCAAGTAAAAGAAATGTTAGCAAAGATGCGTGCTAAAACAGATGCTACAAGAGCGTTGTTATACGAAACTGCACGTTGTGTTGATATGTACAAAATTTTGGAGGACATCTCTAAGGAAAGAAAACTTGAAGCAGAAGAACGTCAAACATTAAAAACATATTCTCGTTTAGCAGATATTTTGACTCCAATGCTCAAATTATTCTCATCAGAATACGCAAACCAAAACACTTACGATTGCATACAAGTTTATGGTGGTTCTGGATTTATGAAAGACTACCCTTGCGAAAGGTATTATAGGGACGCAAGAATCTTAACTATATACGAGGGAACATCACAATTGCAAGTTGTGGCTGCTATTCGTGGAGTAATTCAAGGCGGTTATCTAAATAGAATAAAAGAATACGAAAACATTGCAGTAGATAGTAAATTTGCTGAAATGAGGGCAACTCTTTTGAAATTAAGAGAAGATTTTGAGGCTTGCGTACAGAAGATTGATTCTTTTGGTTCGACAAGTGAGGCATTTGAATTCAACTCTCGCCGTTTGGTTGAGATTGCTGGATATTTGATTATGGCACATTTGTTAATTATTGATGCTAATAGGGACGATATGTTCTTTGCTTCTGCAGATATTATGACAAAAGAAGCCAACGAAAAGATTGCTGAAAGAAAGGCTTTCATAGATAATTTCAAAGAAGAAGATTTGCAAGCATACAAAACTTTAAGTGAATAAGTTTTACTTATTCATATGCAATAAATAATTTTAAACTTTTTTTATTGAAAGTATAGACCCTAATAGGTTTTAAAAGATATCGTAAAATTTAAACTTGTTTGGGTCTATACGATTTTTATAAAAAGACTCTTATAACCAAGTAAAAAGAATCCTCTTTTGGAAAAACAATATAATTACAATATTAAATATCAGGAATACAACTAATTAACATTTTCACGTTGAAAACTTTATACTCAATCACTTGCTCACTCTGACCACAATTTCTAATTTTGCACCGACAAAATGATTGAATTTTATGCGACAACTAAAAATAACAAGGTCAATCACTAATAGGAACGACAATTCTCTGTCCAACTACTTGCAAGACATAAGCAGGGAGCCGTTGATTACCGCCGATGAGGAAGTTTTGTTAGCACAACGAATAAAAAATGGAGACAAAAAAGCCTTAATGAAACTTGTCAAAAGCAATTTGAGGTTTGTCGTATCAGTCGCAAAGCAATATCAAAATCAAGGACTTCCTTTGCAAGATTTAATCAACGAAGGCAATTTAGGATTGATGAAAGCCGCCGAAAGATTTGATGAGACACGTGGTTTTAAATTCATTTCTTTTGCTGTTTGGTGGATAAGACAAAGTATTTTACAAGCCATAGCTGAGCAAAGCCGAATGGTAAGAATACCTTTGCACCAAGTAGGAATGCTAAACAAAATAAAAAAAGAGCGTGCAAGATTAGAACAAAAATACGAACGCTCCCCATCTGACGATGAAATTGCAGAGGC
>ONOZ01000186.1 GCA_900319595.1 uncultured Bacteroidales bacterium
GCCTCTTTGGTTTTGAGCAACAAAATTTCACTTTTAACAGCCCGTAATGCTGCCAAGCGTTTTTGGTCTCTTGCTAACATACTTTCTTTTATGCAAGCGTTTATTTTTTCTTCTAATGTCATGATTGCTTATTATAATTTATACGTTCTAAATTCTTTTGTAAAACTTTTTTCATTTTTTTCAAGTCGCTAGCCGTCTCCATTTTCTCTAAGCCATAAATATAAGACATTGACGGCAAAAAGAAAGTGAAAGTAGCCTCCTCGGTTGCATAGACAAAAACTACATCAATCAAAGGATGAGAAAATATAAAATCTGCTATAACACCAGATATATCTCCAAGTGGTTTTCTATTGCTATGATTGTGTTTAACCGTCCATTCCAAACGGGTAGATTTGCCATTATGTGAAGAAAGTTGAAACATACCCTCACATTCTTGAGTCATTGCCTTCAAAAGATATAATCCTCGTCCCCTATTCTCTCCTTTTTTTGTCGTTATTCCCTCATCGGCTGCAATTTTCAATAATGTCTTGTCCATACCACAACCATCGTCCTCCACGACAAAACGAAACACATTCTTTTCTATTGACTCTCTTACTGTAACATCTATTTCCTTTGCCCCCGCTTCCCAACTATTATTCATTACATCTAACAAGTGATGTGCTAATGTTTCCATATTATTTAAATCTCTCCTGTATCTCTTTTTTCAAAAACTCCTGTGCCAATTCTATTTGATTTGCCTGCCCTGTCATTTTCTCAAATAACATACCTGCATATTGAGTTGGCGTTAGTGTTTCGTCTTGTTTTGGCACCAATGAATTCAAAACATTGATTATCTCTTCTTTTGCATTTTTGATATACACCCAAGCCTGCGATGATACATAAAGTTGTTGCGACAAGTTATGTTCATACTCATCTCTTATGTTCTTTATCATTACATCTCTAAGTAGTTGTGTATTCATATCTACAGAATAGCAACGCAATACCAAATTATCTGGTTTCATTCTCTCCAAAAATAACACCAAACGTTCATATGCCTGCAACTGTATAGGAGTTACAACTCTTTTTGTTTCACTTTCAGATATTTTTTGAATTTCCAAAAGTGTTTTTTTCTGTTCATTTGTTACGAATTCCTTAGTTTGATGCAACATATAGTAACCAAAAACTATCAAAGTTACTACAAAGATGATTGCAATCAACAAAAATGCTACTGTTTCCATATATATATTTATTAGTTTTCTTTATTTGCTTGCTCTATAAGGTTTTCTGCTATTATGTAACGCGGACGTTGTTTTGTTTCCTTATAAATCTTTCCTATATATTCGCCTATCACTCCTATAGCAAAAAGTTGCAAACCTCCCAATAACCAAATTGAAACTAAAATACTACTCCAACCCGTTTCTGCTCTATCTGTAAATTTTACTATTAAAACCCATACAAGTGCTATAAGCGACAAAAGAAATATGATAAGACCTAGTTTGGTTATTAACGTAATAGGCTTTATACTCAAAGACGTTATGCCATCAATAGCAAAGGCTATCATTTTCTTTAAAGGATATTTGCTTTCTCCTGCTTTACGCTCACCGCGAGCATACTCAACTATAGAATGTGTATATCCCACCATTGGCACTAAACCACGAAGAAATAGATTGACCTCTTTAAATTCTGCTAATCCTTCCAATGCTCTTTTACTCATCAAACGATAGTCTGCATGATTGTATATAGTTTCTGCACCCAACCATTGCATTAAACGATAGAACATCAAAGCAGTATATTTCTTAAAGGCCGTATCTGTTTTTCTCGAATTTCTTACTCCATAGACAACATCATAGCCCTTTTCGTATTCTTCTATAAACTTATCTATCACATCTATATCGTCTTGCATATCAGCGTCCATACTAATTACTATATCAGCATATTGCTTTGCTGTCAAAAGTCCTGCCAATAATGCATTTTGATGCCCACGATTACGAGAGAGTGAAATACCCGTAAATACTTGGTTATCCTTATGTAATTGTTTTATAATCTCCCAAGTATTATCTTTGCTACCATCATTAACAAAAAGAACCTTGCTTGCATTGTGTATCTTTTCACTATCAATTAACGCAGTCATCTTCTCTTTCAACACTTTGGCTGTAAGAGATAATACGTCCTTTTCATTATAACATGGAACAACTATATATAATATTGTATTTTTCATCAATCTAATTTTAATACTGCAAGAAAAGCACTTTGTGGTACCTCAACACTGCCTACCTGACGCATACGTTTTTTACCTTCCTTTTGTTTTTCCAAAAGTTTTCTTTTACGCGTTATATCTCCTCCGTAACATTTTGCCGTTACATCTTTACGTACTGCTTTTACTGTCTCACGTGCAATAATTTTACTACCTATTGCTGCTTGTATTGCTACATCAAATTGTTGTCTTGGTATTAGTTCTTTGAGTTTCTCGCACATACGCCTACCAAAAGGATAAGCATTGTCAGCATAAATCAAAGTAGAAAGTGCATCGACAGGTTCGCCATTAAGTAATATCTCCAATTTAACTAATTTACTCGGCTTGTAATCAAAAGGATGATAATCAAACGAAGCATAACCTTTACTTATAGATTTTAGTTTATCATAGAAATCAAACACAACCTCACTCAAAGGCAACTCAAATACTATCTCTGCCCTATCTGTTGTTATATATGTTTGATTTTTCAATATTCCGCGTTTGTCAATACACAATTTCATTATAGCACCAATATATTCTGTTTTTGTAATTATTGATGCCAATATATAAGGTTCTTCTATATGCTCAATATGTGATGGGTCGGGCAAACCACTTGGATTATAAACTTCTAAACATTCACCTTTTGTAGTAAATATTTTGTAATTTACATTTGGCACAGTTGTAATTACATCTATATTAAACTCTCTTTCCAAACGTTCTTGTATAATTTCCATATGCAGAAGTCCCAAAAAACCGCAACGAAAGCCAAATCCCAATGCCAAACTACTCTCGGGTACAAAAGTAAGTGAAGCATCATTTAATTGAAGTTTTTCTATACTTGAACGCAATTCCTCATAATCTCCTGCATCTTGTGGATATACTCCTGCAAA
>ONOZ01000278.1 GCA_900319595.1 uncultured Bacteroidales bacterium
TGTTAATAGCGTTAGCAATATTTGTTGTAGGATTTATTGTTTTGTTGAGCACAAAAATCCAAGAGCCAGCACGATACATCGAAAGAACAGCAAATGATAGCATTGTAAATGGTGGTGAAAAATATTCTGTACTGAGTTTCCGTCATTTTCGCTTAGGACTTATAGCAATATTTCTTTATGGCGGAATAGAAATCGGCATACCAACATACATGTTACAATACTTAACCTCATCGCCATCAAGCATCACTCCGGGATTGGGTATGAGTGCGACGATAGCAGGTTTGATTGTTGCGGTTTATTGGCTAATGATGTTGATAGGACGTTTTATAGGAGGTGCAATAGGAGGAAAGGTTTCTACAAAAGTGATGATTGCAACTGTATCTTCCCTTGCTGTTATTTTGGTGGCTTTTGGAATATGTCTGCCTGCGGATATTAAAGTTAATGTCATCGGTATTGATTGGGCAAATTTGAGGACTTTGACTGTTGAGGTACCTATTGGAATTTTTGCGTTGATACTTGCTGGTTTATGTTCATCCGTTATGTGGGGTGGTATCTTTAATTTAGCAACAGATGGCTTGGGCAAATACACTGCTTCTGGTTCAGGATGGTTTATGACAATGGTGTGTGGATTTGCCATCATGATTGGGTTGCAAGGGTGGGTTGCAGATATTACCAATAGTTATATGTGGAGTTTTATGGTGGTAATTTTGTGTGCTATATATATACTATGGTATGCTCTCGTGGGCAGTAAGAATGTGAATAATAACATCCCTATCCATTAGATTCTATATGAAAATAGTACATATAACAACCGTTCATAAAAGATTTGATTCTCGTATATTCTACAAGGAATGTATCTCCTTGCACCGAGAATTTAATAATGTAATCTTAATCGTTGCTGACGGTAAGGGAAATGAAACTAAAGACGGGATAGTAATTATAGACATAGGACAATGTGATAATAGGATTAAACGGTTGCTTGTTTCGTCAAAGCGTGCGATAAACGAAGCGATTGCTCAAAACGCCGATATATACCATTTTCACGACCCGGACTTACTAATAGAGGCGAGGAAATTATGTAAATTTAGTAAAGTCATTTTTGATTCGCATGAAGATTTTCCAAAACTAATGTTGCAAAGACCTTATATTCCTAAGTTATTACGCAAAGCCTTATTTTTAATTGCAGCACATATTGAAAAGAAAACTTATAGAAAACTATCTGCAATAGTAACCGCAACCGAAAATATTGAAAATAAATTTCTTGCCTATGGGAAGAATCCTGTTGTTACGGTAAAAAACTATCCTATTTTAAACTCGACACCTGTGCAAGATAAAGAAAACTCACAAAATCGTGAATTTACTGCCTGTTATGTAGGAGGTTTGACGGCGGTAAGAGGAGTTAAAGAAATGATACTTGCCTGTGAAAAAGCAAATATAAAACTTATTTTAGCAGGACCTTTTGACGATAGTAATTTTTATGAACAAATGCAATCCTTATCTGGTTGGAGAAATGTAGAATATATTGGTATTGTAGAACATAGCGAATTAAAGCAGAAAGTATATAGTCGTAGCGATATAGGATTGAATATGCTTTTGTCGGCTCCTAATCATACGGAGGCTATTCCCATAAAACAATTGGAGTATATGGCAGAAGGTCTGCCTGTTATCGCAACAAAACATATAAAATTTTGTGTAGATGTTACTAATGAAACAAATTGTGGCATTTTGGTAACACCAGAAAATATAGAAGAGTGTGCCAATGCCATTGAAATACTAAAAAATGATGTACAGCAAAGAGAAAGTATGGGAGAAAGCGGTAGAAAATTTGCTTTAAATAAGTATAATTGGGATAAAGAAAAAGAGAAACTTATCGGATTATATATGACATTGTAGTATAAATATATAAAACATCAAAGATCATAAAAATAAATTAATTACAAAATTCTTTCAAAAATCCAAAAAAAATAATTAACTTTGCAGTTTTATTAAAAGTATTAAAAACTATGGGAACAATTATAATCTATGCAATAGTAGCAATGTCTGTGGCAGGTTTAGTGCTATCATTGATACTATATATTGTAGCACAAAAATTTAAAGTAATAGAAGATCCGCGTATTGACCAAGTGGCAGAAGTTTTGCCGGGTGCAAATTGTGGAGGCTGTGGTTTTGCTGGTTGTAAGGCCTTGGCGGAAGCGATAGTTAAGGCAGGAAATTTAGAAGGTAAGAATTGTCCTGTAGGAGGTGCCTCGGTAATGACACAAGTGGGCGAGATCATGGGACTTAGCACTGCAGAGAGTGAGCCTATGATTGCCGTTATACGCTGTAATGGAGGCTCATGCAATACGAAAAGAAAAGTTGAGTATGATGGTGTTATGGACTGTGTCAGTGCAAACCAAAACTTTTCGTCAGAAGGCGGTTGTTCTTTTGGTTGTTTAGGGCTGGGAACTTGCGTTAGTGTTTGTAAATTTGATGCTATTCATATAAATCCAGATACTCAGTTACCAGAAGTAGTTGAGGACAAATGCGTTGCTTGTGGTGCTTGTGTAAAGGCGTGTCCTAGAATAGTTATTGAGTTAAGGAATAAAAATAAAAACTCTCGCCGAGTATTCGTTTCTTGCATCAATAAAGAAAAAGGAGCAACTGCTAAAAAGAATTGCGATGTGGCTTGTATAGGTTGTGGAAAATGTGAAAAAGAATGTAAATTCGATGCAATAACGATAGAAAATAATCTTTCATATATAGATTTCAATAAATGTAAGTTGTGTAGAAAATGTGTGGCGGTGTGTCCTACGGGAGCAATACATGCTGTTAATTTTCCACCTGCAAAACCAAAAGTAGAGCAGTCTCCCCAAGCAACAGAGCAATCTAAACTTGAAAAGGAAATCTTAGAAAATAAGCACATGGATGCAGTAGATGCAACAAACACAACTGAAAATCAAACCATTAAATCCGAATAAGATTATGACAACATTTAGAAAAGGTGGAGTACATCCTGAAGAAAATAAATTGGCAAAGGATTGCAAGATAGAGGTAATGCCATTGACTAAAAAGGCTGTAGTATTTGTTTCACAGCATTTAGGAGCCCCTGCAACATGTGTAGTGAATAAAGGTGATAAAGTAAAAGTCGGTACGCTATTATCTAAGGCAGAGACATTTATTTGTGCTAATGTTCATTCTCCATATTCAGGTACAGTAACAAAAGTGGATGTTGCAACGGATTTCAATGGATTCAAAAAACCTGCTATATATATAGATGTAGAAGGTGATGAATGGGAAGATAGCATAGATACATCTAATGATATAATTAAGGAAATCTCATTATCTTCTCAGGAGATTATTGATAGAATTAAAGATCGTGGCATAGTAGGATTAGGCGGTGCTGCTTTTCCTACTAATGTCAAATATATGATACCTGAGGGCAAAAAGGCAGAATTCCTTGTTATCAACGGCGTTGAGTGCGAGCCTTACTTGACTTCTGACAATCGTATTATGATTGAAAATACTGAAGAGATATTCATCGGTATAGAGATTATGAAAAAGGCGTTAAATATAAACAACGCTTTGATTGGCATAGAAGAAAATAAACCTGAGGCAATAAAGATAATGACGAATATGTCAAAGTCTTATCCTGGTACAAAGGTTGTGCCATTGAAATTGAAATATCCACAAGGAGCGGAAAAACAACTAATAAACGCTTTGACAGGTAGAGAGGTACCGAGCGGAAAGTTGCCTATTGAGGTTGGTTGTGTGGTAGATAATGTGGGTACAGCATTGGCTATCTATTACGCTATACAAAAGAATCGTCCGTTGATAGATAACGTTTTGACTTTCACAGGCAAGAGCGTACAGAATCAAAAGAATTTATTGGTTAGAGTGGGAACCCCATTGCAAGAAATCATTGACTATTGTGGTGGATTGCCAGAAGATACAGGTAAGTTGATTAGTGGCGGACCTATGATGGGCAAAGCTATTATGGATACCACTGCTCCAACGGTTAAGACAACATCTTCTATTCTTGTTATGAATGAGAAAGAAGCAAAACGTGGGCATATGACTAATTGTATCCGTTGTGGAAAGTGCGTAAGTGCGTGTCCTATGGGGTTAGAGCCGTTGATGTTGGCTACACTTTGCGACCAAAAACGTTGGGAAGAGGCAGAAAAAGAATGTGTTATGGATTGTATTGAATGTGGTTGCTGTCTATTTACTTGTCCAGCCAATCGTCCATTGTTAGATTTGATAAGAGTCGGCAAGAATCAAGTCGGAGCAATCCGCAGAGCTAGAACGCAAAAGTAAAATTCGTTCTGTATTGGTTGCAGTTAAAGAATTTTTATATAAACCTACACTAACGCGAAATATATAGTATTAAAACAGAAATATCTGCTGGGGAAACTCCGCTAATCCTTGATGCTTGTCCAATGGTATGTGGACGGATTTTTGTCAGTTTCTCTCTTGCCTCAAAGGATAAAGATTTGAGTGCCATATAATCAAAATCATCTTTAATTATGAGTGATTCGTATTTATTGATTCTATCTACTGTTTCCTGTTCTTTTAGTATATAATTCTCATATTTTATGTTTGTTTGAACTATATCTAAAATTTCTTCCCTTTGCGTCGATGGTATTTGCTCGACCAAAATGTTTAGATTAGGAATGCAAACGATTAAATCTTTCAAATCAATTTGCGGACGTAAAAGCAATGAAGCAATTTTTTGAGGATGTGGAATGGTTGGAGTTGAAAGAGATAATAACTTACCATTCACTTCGTTTGGGTCTGCGTTTGTTGATTTTATATAATGAATTAACGAATTACATTTTTTTTGTTTTCTTTCAAAAATACGCATTCTTTCTTTTGTTGCCAAACCTATATAAAAACTTTTCTCTGTCAGTCTTTCGTCAGCATTATCTTGTCGTAATAAAATACGATATTCTGCACGGGAGGTAAACATACGATATGGTTCATCTACACCTTTTGTTACCAAATCATCAATCAATACTCCTATGTAAGCCTCACTGCGTTTTAGGATAAAAGGTTCTTTGGTTTTCAAATTTTGGTTTGCATTGATTGCGGCGATTAGTCCTTGTGAGGCAGCTTCCTCATAACCTGTTGTTCCGTTTATCTGCCCTGCAAAAAATAAATTCTTAATATGTTTGGTTTCAAGCGAAGGTTTAAGTTGAGTCGGTGGGAAATAGTCATATTCAATAGCATATCCGGGTTTTTCAATTATGGCTTTTTCAAATCCTTTTATATGATGCAACGCTTTTAACTGCACATCCAATGGCAAAGAAGATGAAAAACCATTGATATACCATAAGTTTGTAAAATTACTTTCTGGTTCTATAAAAAGTTGGTGGTGGTCTTTGTCAGCAAATCTCTCTATTTTATCTTCAATCGAAGGGCAATAACGCGGTCCTCTACCTTGAATCCTTCCTTGAAACATTGGAGAATCTTTAAAACCCGTTCGCAAAATGTCATGTACGTTCTCTGTTGTATTAGCAATAAAACATGAGCGTTGAATCAATTTTTTCTTTCGTTTGTATATATAAGAAAATTGTCCGGGCATTTCATCTCCTTTTTGCTCTATAAGTTTAGAAAAATCAATACTCCGCCCATCTACACGCATAGGTGTTCCTGTTTTAAGTTTTGCAGAAATAAATCCTAATCTTTCTAAATTCTCTGTCAAATTTTCGCTGTTAGCCTCACCTATTCTACCTCCTACAAAATTAGTCTGACCAATATGTATTTTCCCATTAAGAAATGTTCCGTTTGTAAGTATAACGGCTTTTGCTTTAATAACGATTCCAAGTTTTGTTTTAACTCCTGTTACTTCGTTTTTAGATGTTGTTACAGCTATTACATCATCTTGCCAAAGCATCAGATTATTCGTATTTTCTAATTTTCTTCTCCACGAAATAGGAAACGAAACATTATCAACTTGTGCTCGTGGCGAATGCATAGCAGGACCCTTTGAAGCGTTTAGCATACGAAACTGCATGGTGTTTTCGTCAGTATTTATACCCGAATAACCTCCTAATGCATCTATTTCTCTAACTATTTGTCCTTTTGCGACACCTCCCATTGCAGGATTACAAGACAGACGAGCAATGTTATCTAAATTTTGTGTAATCAATAATGTACGATTACCTAAATTAGCACTTGCCAAAGCCGCCTCACAACCAGCATGCCCCGCTCCTACAACTATTACATCAAACTTACCAAACATATTTCCTTGTTTTCTATCACTTCGCCTCTATAATCATAATATTTTGCAAAGTTACGATTTTTTTGTATATATTGTACAATAGTAGTATTAGTTTTTTGATAAACAATAGACTGGAATAGTATATATGGCGGTAGATAAAAGATATTGCAATTTTTTAATGAAAAAAGTTTTTGTAAAATATTTTTTGTACATTTGGTTAGAAGTTGTAATTTTGCATATTCAAAATTTAGATATAACATACTATATATTATTAAAATGTTTAGGACAAAAACTTGCGGAGAATTAAGAATAGAGGATTGCGGTAAGCAGGTTACACTTTGCGGTTGGTTGCAAAAATCCAGAGATTTGGGAAGTATGACTTTTATTGACTTACGCGACCGTTATGGTATTACACAATTAGTTTGTAATATTGATACAGACAAAGAACTTTACGAACAATCCAAAAATCTTGGACGTGAATACGTGCTTCAAGTTACAGGAATTGTAAGGGAAAGAAGTAATAAAAACAAAAACATACCAACAGGCGATATTGAAATAGAGGTAAAAAGCATCAATATATTAAATAACGCCACTTTACCACCATTTACAATTGAAGATAATACTGATGGAGGCGATGAATTAAGAATGAAATACCGTTATTTAGACCTTCGCCGCCCTATTGTTAGAAAGAATTTGGAGTTAAGGCATAGATTGGCACAATTGGTAAGAAGTTATCTTTCCAAGGAGAATTTTCTTGAAATTGAAACGCCATTTCTTATTCGTTCTACACCAGAAGGAGCAAGAGATTTCGTTGTTCCGTCCCGTATGAATCCTAATCAATTCTATGCATTGCCACAATCTCCTCAGCAGTACAAACAACTACTGATGGTTTCGGGTTTTGATAGATATTTTCAAATAGTTAAATGTTTTAGAGACGAGGATTTACGAGCAGATCGGCAACCAGAATTTACTCAAATAGATTGTGAGATGTCTTTTGTTGGACAAGAGGACGTTTTGAATATGTTTGAGGGACTTATCAAATATCTTTTCAAAGAGGAAAAGCAATTGGAGTTGGACAAATTTCAAAGAATGACTTGGCAAGACGCAATGAAATATTATGGTAGCGACAAACCCGATTTGCGTTTTGATATGAAATTTGTTGAACTCAACGATGTAGCACAAGGTAAGGGCTTTTCTGTTTTTGATGATGCTGAATTGGTTGTTGGAATATGTGCAAAAGGCTGTGCGAACTATACACGCAAGCAATTGGACGCACTAACCGATTTTGTAAAACGCCCACAAGTTGGAGCAAAAGGTCTTGTATATATAAAATATAACGAAGATGATACTTTCAAATCTTCAATAGACAAGTTCTATTCACAAGAGGATTTGCAAAAAATTGCAGATAAGTTTTCAGCACAGAAAGGTGATTTGATACTTATAATGAGTGGCAAAACAATGCAAGTACGTACTCAATTATGTGCTTTACGTTTAGAGATGGGTTCGCAACTGAACTTGAGAAATCCTTTTAATTATGCAATAACATGGGTAACCGATTTCCCTTTGTTAGAATGGAGCGAGGAGGATAATCGTTTTTATGCTATGCACCACCCATTTACAGCACCAAATCCTGAGGATTATCCAGATATTTTAGACAAAGACCCCGGCAAAGTACGTGCTTGGGCTTATGACTTAGTAATCAACGGCACAGAAATCGGAGGCGGTAGCGTAAGAATCCACGATAGAGATATGCAGATGCGAATGTTTGAGACTCTTGGTTTTACACATGAGGCTGCATTGGAGCAATTTGGTTTTCTTATGGGAGCATTTCAGTATGGAGCACCACCTCACGCAGGAATTGCCTTCGGTTTTGATAGACTTTGTGCTATATTTGCAGGCGTTGAGAGTATTAGAGATTTTATTGCTTTTCCTAAAAACAACAGCGGTAGAGACTTGATGAGCGACTCACCAAATTATATTTCAGATGCACAACTTGAAGAATTATATTTATCCCTTAAAAAACAATAGAGAAATGGAAAGTATAATATAAGGATTGGAGAATAAGTTTTTGATAGCGACTTATTCTCTTTTCGTTTTAGCAATTCAATATTTTTTTGTATTTTTGCAAAACATAAGATAACAAATATGACACAGTTTCCTATCTACGAAATGTTTTATTCCATTCAGGGCGAGGGTTATAATACAGGGCTACCTGCTTACTTTATTCGTTTGGCAGGGTGCAATGTAGGTTGTAGTTTTTGCGATGAAAAGCAGGCTTGGCAAGCAAGCAATTCTACTATAATGGACGTGGAAAAGATTATAAAAGAAGTGGAAACCTACAATGCCCAAAATGTTGTTATAACCGGTGGCGAGCCTACTTTATATGATTTGACATTGCTGACAAAACAACTACACAATAAAGGAATCAAAACCTTTTTGGAGACGAGCGGAGCAAACAAAATCACAGGAGATTGGGATTGGATAACACTTTCACCTAAGCAAATCAAAAGACCTTTACTTTCTTGCTTGAATAAAGCCAATGAGATAAAAATAGTAATTGAGAAGGTAGCAGATTTTGATTTTGCACAGCAGATAGCACAAAATGTTTCTAATAATACCGTTTTGTGTCTTCAATGTGAATTTTCTGTACAATCAATAATCTTGCCAGAAATTATCAATTACATCAAACGCAATCCTCAGTGGCGACTATCACTCCAAACCCACAAAATGATAAATATAAAATAAAGTGGTAAGAGTTTTGCCCTCACCACTAATATTTTTGTTTTAATTATTTTGTTATTCTACAACCAATTTTTGAGTTGTATTGCCAACTTTAATATAATACACTCCTCTTTCAAAGTCTTTTATATTAAGAGTTCTATAAGTGCTATTATCTTTTATTTCTTTTACAACCTGACCTATGCTGTTAGTAATAACCACTTCACCCTTACCCTCAATTGTTACCTTGTCGTGCGCTGGATTTGGATATATATTTATACTACTCTGTGCAATATCATTAAGACCAGATAGTTTTTTGATAACAACTTTCTTAGCAATATTGCCGTCTGCATCGCAAATATATTTACACACTCCCTCACCTTCAAACTCGTTATCAATTATTTGAGCATTAACAGGTTCTACAATTTCACAA
>ONOZ01000168.1 GCA_900319595.1 uncultured Bacteroidales bacterium
AATTTCCTTGCCATATTCATCTTTATATATTGTGATATTCTCCGTTGCATCATATATATAAAGATAAAAGGGATTCAAATTAGACTCTTGCCACGAGGAATTAAAATAAATATCAACAGCATAAAGCGTATCCGTTACCAAAAGGGGATAACCAATTGCAAATAAAGAAGATTTTGATGGCTCTATACCTATCCCACTCTCTGCAGTACCATCATCATACGAAAAATAGTTTTCAAATTTCTGCATACAACGTATTGTATCATTCGTTGCAACAAAATCTTGTCCCACGCCCTCGCTCACAATATGCGTTATAGTATATGAAGAAAACTTATTTTGTGGAGGGTCAAATACATAATCTACTTTGGGTTCTATATGATTCTGTGCTGTCTGAAAATTATGCGTCTTAGGATAGGAAACAATATTTTCAAAACCTCCATTGTAAGAATGCAATGTCGTATTGTTTTCATCTTTTATATTATAAGAATATGCAGAATTCAATGTAGAAGAATATAAATTGATAATTTTCATATCAAGTCTATCTTTCATGTATTCCTTCTTAAAATGTTTGGCAGGAATGGACGTAAAATTCTTTAAAAACGACATAGCAGGATTAACAAAAGCAATATCTCTAATTGTAGAATCTTTATAATTTCTATTTATATCAATATAAACATAATCTATATTCCATTGCCCTTTATTAAAGATGTAGTCGTATGAAGGGTTGTTATCCAACGAGCCATAATTTATGAAACGAAAACGAAAATCTTTATTAAAGTAGGCCGTATCAGTCAATGGTATTAAAACTTGCAAAAAATAAACAGAATCCCTCTTGTATATACTATCCAAAGATACACCTTGCATACTCCAAACCGTGTGCCAAGAATTTTGATTTGATTTATAAAACTGTACTATTATAGAATCTTTTGTAGAAGGAGCCGAACCTATTCTCTCCCATAACGCTCCCATAGAACCTCCCGGCTGAATAAAAAACGAAAGATATATACTATCCGAAAGAAATAGTCTTTTGTTTACAGGTTCTTTGATACTATCTAATCGAATAGAACGAGAGCAAAGAGTATCTGCTACAAAACCATAAACACTTGCCTGCTCGTAAATTCTACCTTCACTATCCAAAATATCCAAAGTAGCAACGCCAACAGTAGGAGGCAAAAATTGAAAACCAGAATTTATCAATACATTTCCCTTTTGCCATAACCTTGTATCCGCTTGACCTGTGTATGAAGAAAAATCATCTATAAAAGGAAGAAAAACAGGATTTTGACAATTAGCATCAAACGTTTTACCACAAACTATACCAATAACATAAATAGTCATCAGTAGTATTTTTTTTAATCCCTTTTTCATTTTACTAATCCCTCTTTGCTCCAAATTAAAAAGCACTATCTGGCGTATCCGTTATTATTTCACTATTGTCTATTCGCTCCTCAATAAGTTGTGATTGTTTAAAATCCTCTACCTGTCGTTTATAGGCTTTTTCCCTATCACTCATTAGATTGACATTTATTGCTGAGCCTATCATAACTTTACGCGACATAGGAGTATAACTCACAACTCTACAATTCCCATTATTATTTTTGCCCTGAACTACCTTTCTGCCAATATTCAAACCTGCTTTCCATAAAAGTATTTCTGCCTCGTTCTCCGTTTTCTCAATAATATCAGGTATATACACTTCTTTTGTTGTAGAAGTTACCTCAACTACCAAATCTATTGCCTCTCCTGTTAAAATATCACTACCAACATTTATATTTTTCCCTTTATATCTCTGCTCAACTACAATATTATCTATTTCTCCTGCACGATACATGATAGTACCAACTCTTAATCCTGCATCTATAAGCGTTTGTACTGAAGTTTTAAGACTTTTATCTTTACACAAAGGCATTCTTATCATTTCACCTGAATAAGATGCAATAGTAATATATATTTTACGACCACTTTTTACCAAACTTCCTTCACTAGGGTCTTGTGTTATTATCGTACCTGAAAGAACTCCGTCTTTATATACAGAATCTAATATCATTATTTTGAATTGTTTCAGATTTTCATTAGATTCTATATCTTTTATATTCAACCCAACTATTTTAGGAACTTCATATTCTTTGCCATGCCTTGTGTATATTTTTAAAACGAAAGCAACAACTATCAGAATAGCAAAAAACGACAAAACTATCAATAATAGATGTCTAAAAAATACTTTACTTTTCAAAAAATCTTTCAATGCCATAGTACTATTATCTAATCTGTCGTGTTTTATTGGTAATAATGGACACTTACAAACATATTTTATAGCAAATACATATTATTTTTTATTTTTTCTATATATTTCTACTTCTTTTTTTGCTTTGGAAAGTAAGCTCCTGAGCCTTTCTTGTTTCCCCAAATTGAAGGTTCTAAGCCATGTTTTATAAAGATTAAGTCTATCTTTTCTTTCAAAATATCTGCTTTCGATGGCATTTGTTTCTTTTTTTCTTTTTGTGTCATAATTATCATTTTTAATTAGATTATCAATAAATTTTTCTATATTAACTTCAAACTCTTGGGTATTTTCTAAATCAAAATTTAATAATTTAATTTCTTTTGTTTTTTCATCAATAGTAAAATCAGAAATACCAAATTTATTTAAAGAATCTATTGTGCTAAATGTATTTTTAATAGGAATTTTAAATTCTATTGCATTTGCCTGTATATGCTTAATCTCTTCTGCCACCTGTAAATATCATTATGTAATAAAGCAGTGTTGCTAACGAACTTAACGCTGCTACAACATATGTATATGCTGCCAAACGCAATGCTCTTTGTGCTTTTGGGTGAGATTCCATCGTTGTTATTTGATTATTATTTAACCAAAG
>ONOZ01000222.1 GCA_900319595.1 uncultured Bacteroidales bacterium
CTTTGTTTTGGTTGTTTATTTTCAGAGGTTTCTATATATTCTTTTTCAATTCTTGCCACTTCTTCTTCTGCAGAGGAAATAGTGTCCTGCACGTATTCTTTATAATCTATACTATATCCTTCATTCTTTGTGTTTTGCTCTATGGAATCCAATTTTGGGTCGGTTAATATGGAAGTTCCTTGCAATGCCGCAATATCTTTTAAAACCTTTGCCTCATACTCACCACCTAACATCATAGACAATTCTTTTGCTTTGAATAGAATATCTTGTCTTGCTTCGCTTTGGCGGGCTTCGGATAAGTTTTTGGCTTGTTTTAAATAACCATCAACAACCGTATGTACTACTTGCTCAAAAGAGGAATTGACATCTAACGCTTCACGATTGCGAGAGATATAATCATATGTGTTTTTGACAAAATCTCCTGCAACTTTCAGTTCTCCCTTACTGATGGCTTTCTTTGTAATATCTATATGGTCTTTGTAAATACCTTTTTGACAAATTTCCAAATTCTTTTTAACAATATCTCCTCTACAAATACCCGTTTTATCTTTCTTGCACCAAGTATCCAATTCGGTAAGAATATCAAAAGCATAAGCATACTTGCCTTGTTTTATCAAAGAAAGCGATTGCAATAAGTTTTTATCATAAGCGTAAGACAAAAGACCTTCGCATAATAGTTTTTCATCTTGCGATGGATTCATAGTATTTAGGATATTAGTCAAATTGTCTGTTGCTTGTAAGATTTGCCCGCTATCCAAACTCATTTTGCTTAGTTCATACCAAGCCATAATGTTGTCGTTTTTGGTTTTGATGGCTTTTTGTAAATATTGATAGGCCTCATTTTTCTTATCCTGCGACAATAGAGAGACTGCTTTGGTATAAAACATAGCAGAGGCACGAGGGAGAAAGAAATTGACAACTTCTTTATTTTGTTTAACAATGGCTTTTAGTTCAGTAATTTTGCCATAAACTTCTTTGTCAGAGCCATATCTCTCGTTTTCCTCAATGAATTGCTCTGCCTTTTCTATTTGGTAGGCATATACCTCCATCATATCAATTTTGTCTGCCGAGATAGAAGATATTGTTTTAATTTGCTTATCAAACGAGGACAAGAGTTCTTTTCTTTGCAAATCTGAAAGCGATTGCGAAAACACGTTACCAAAGCAAAATATAGTGGCAACCAATAAGATGCAATATTTATAAGAAATCTTTTTCATACAAAAGCAATTTAAGAAGGCAAAGGTAATAAATTTTTTTTATTTTCCCTATTTTCTTTTAAATAATAGTTATTGTAAAATATTTGATGTATCTTTGCATTTAAGAATTTGGAGGGAAAAAACTGGTGAGTATGGATATATATCAATTAAATATAAATGACAATTTACCCGTTGTACATTTACAATTTTTTCCAAGTGTTGCACAATTGGTTTTGTTTGAAGAATTAGGAGAGGTCAGCATTGATATTTACGAGAATTTTCCAAAACAAACTTTTAGAAATCGTGCTGTTTTATTGTCTTCGCAAGGGCTAATGAATATTATTGTACCCGTCAAAAGTAAAGGCAAAGAAAAGCAAGTAATTAAAGATGTTGAAATATCGTATTCTGAAAAGTGGAATGTGGAGATGTGGCGTACAATATTTTCTTGTTATGGAAAAAGTCCGTATTTTATGTATTATGCCGACAAGATAGAGCAAATTCTTATGGAAAAGCATAAATATTTGATAGATTTGAATTTAGAGGTGTTTTTATTCTTAAAAAAATCTATGAATTTGTCGTGTGAATTGCATATTACTTCTCAATATATTCAAAGACAGGAAAATAATTTTAGAGATATGTTTTTGCCTAAAAATAGAATAGAAAACGGCAAGGATTTACCTGCTTATTATCAATGTTTTGACGAAAAATTTTCTTTTCAAACTAATCTATCTGCTTTGGATTTGTTGTTTAATTTAGGTAATCAATCTTTGGCATATATCAAAAGTGCCAGCCGATAGTTGAACCAATAGCAAGAGTAGGAAAAGCATAGTTTTTGTTTTCTATATTTATGCTTGTATGCGTATAGTCTGCATAGAGACGTAAAAATGTATGCTTGTCTGTCCAAATATTTGAGAATATGCCAAAAGAGTATTGCAAATTGTTTTGTTTTTGCATTGGAACATCGTCTTGCAAAGGGTTTTCATCAATATGATTAACGCCCAAAGTAGCACGAGTGCCAATAAAAACTCTATGAATTAGAGGATAAGCCAAGGCAATTCCCAAATCCAACGAATAAACGCTAAACAAGGAATCTTCCGGCCACCAAATATTTTTATTTCTTACCTTGTAATTGTCTGCTTTTGCCTTTGCAGTAATTCCAATGTATTTATTAAAAAAGTAAGTACCCTCCAAACCAATACCCACGCCGTTGTCAATGCTAAAATTTGTATTATTTTTTAGTTTTCTATTGTTTTGAAAAAAGTTATGATTGTAAGCCAAATACGGACTCAAATAGTGAGGTTTTTCGTTTCTAAAATCCTCAAAGTCTATTGTAAATCTCTTATCGCTATTGTTTTGAAAAATCAAATCTGTTACAGCATAAGAAAATTCAGTTGCCAAAATACCTAATCCTGCTCCAAATAAAACATCGTGCATCCAATGCTTATTATTCATTATACGCGACAAACCCGTTATACCTGCCGTAGTATAGCCAGCAATACTCAAATAAGGGTAATTGTCTTTGTATTCTTTACTCAAAATAGTTGCTCCAATAAATGCCATTGTAGTATGTCCAGAGGGAAACGACTTCATAGCCGCATATTCAGGACGTCTTTCCTCTATATTGTCTTTCAATAATATTACCAATCCCAATCCTAAACCCATAGATAAAGAACTTGATACTCCTAATTCGCTCCAATTACTTTTAGATTGCAACCCAAAGGATTTTAAAGCAAAAGTCAGAGTCAAAGGTGCAAATTGTAGATAAGTATCATAATCATAACGAAAATTAGGTATTGTTTTTTGCCTAATATCTCTAAAATTAAAATTATGATTTTTATAGATTATGGATTGCGTAAATAGAGGCAGGGCGATATAAGTGGATTGTAATGTTTTGGAAGCAAAGATGCGATTGATATTAGTGTCGTTTGTTGAAATTTGAGAAAAAGTTTTTTGATTATTTGCAAAACAAAAAATAAATAAAACTGCACACAAGAGAATTTTAGTGCTTTTGTGTGCAGAATTATTATAAATCAATGTTTTAGAACGGCAAATCATCTTCCTCTTGTGGCATAGCGTTTTGAGTATTCATAGCCGTATTTGACTGAGTGCTTTGAGGAGGAGTTTGATATGTTACTTGACTCTCCTGCGTTGGCTGAGGGGTAGGGGTAGGTTGTGGAGTTGGTTGCGTAACTTGTGTAGGTTGAGGATTATTGTAAGGATTTTGAGTCGGCATTTGTGGTGGCATTGCAGATTGGAATGTTTCCACGTTTGTACAACGACATTCTGTATACCAACGCTCTTGATATTCACGCGATTCTATTGTAAAGATAACTTTGATTTGTGAGCCTAATGGCAAACTTTTTATTATCATTAGTTTGTCTTCTCCCCATGTAGAAAAATGTATTTTACGTGGGTATTGGTCTAATGTTTCCAATACAAAGCCTCCTCTGACCCAAGGACCATTTTGACTTTCACCTCTTTGCTCTTGCGTGAGTTGAATTAAATTTCCGATTATTTCCATATTATTCACTGTATTTGATTGATTATTTTCGCATTTTAAATAATTTATATCGCTGATAATTAGTTTTTTATTTATTTACACTTAATCACCTAACGATTTGCAAAGATACAAAAAACATTTGACATATCAAAAACAAATTTCACTTAATTTTATAAAAATTGAATAAAATATTGTAAATTTGCAACCGATATACAATTTGAGAAAAATAAACTAAATAAAACATACAAAAAAA
>ONOZ01000091.1 GCA_900319595.1 uncultured Bacteroidales bacterium
AGAAAAGAATTTATTTATTTCAGAAAAGAGTTTTTTCTTTTCACGTAAAAATTTTTTGATTACTGTAATTAGTGAATTTTGTAGTGTAGATTTTGAATTGATTAATGTAATTAGTAAATTGATTAATGTAATTAGTGTAGTTTTTAGTGTAGAACATAAATTTTTTTTGTGTGGATTTTGAGTTTATTACAGTAAAAAATGTTGTTTTTGCAGTAAAAAAATTATGATATACAATAAAAAAATTAGTAATTACTTATTTTAAATTACTAATTTCTGATAAGAATGACTTTTTTACAGATAAGATTGACTTATTTGCTGAAAAAAATTCTATTTTACGTGTTTTAAAATCTCTAAATAGTGTTCTTCCATCGTTGTTCCCCAATTTTGGCGATTGGAGATGTGTTTTTCCATAACTTTTTTTGCTTGTTGATACTCGCCTTTCTGATATAAAACCCATGCATGCGTATCTGCAAATGTCAAATTGTCTGGATATTGTGCCATTACCTTTTCTATGTATAGTAAAGCCTTATCCAAATCCTTTTTATCCAAAGATAAATAATATGCATAGTTGTTGAGAACTGGATAATTGTCAGGATTTAATTTTAGGACTTCTTCGTAATTTTTATAGCACTCATCTTTTTGTCCTAAGGCATGATAACAATCGCCCAAGTTCATATAAAAATCTTCTTTTATGTTTTTATCTCGTCCTGCTTTACTTAATCCAATAAGAAAAGTCTCAATTGCGTTTTTGTAATCATGCTTTAATTCCAAATTAACCCCTTTAAACAAATATGGTAGTGGCTGTTCCGGGAAAGTTTCTATGGTTTTGTCTGCAATTTCTATCATTTTCTCAGGATTTTCAAACGTCGAAGAAGCGTAAAGCCAATTTGTATAAATTTCGAATGTTTCGCAACCCAGCATAATGGACTTTTCGGCATGGTAAGCCCCTGAGTAAAAATCATTTTGTCGCATGTATCCTAAACTAAGCATACTTTGCAATTGACAATTTGTTGAGTCTTTAGTAGTTTTCATTGTTTCTAACAAAGAGAAGAAGCGTTGAAATGCCACCGTATCACTATCTATTTTATTTTGATAGACAGAAAAAATTATATTATACTTAGTTTGAAAATCAATATCTTCTTGTAGTGCCGATTTTTTCAAATAATAATACAAAGAATCTTCGTTTTGTTTTACCAAATAGTAGTTTGCGTATGTTAAATTCAGGAAATCATTATCGGGGTCTATTTCTTCCACTTTCTTATAGTATTCAAAAGCCTTGTCATAGTCTTTGTCTTGCATTTTCATTTCTGCCAAAATGCTCCAATATTTGCTTTGAGTTGGGAAGGCTTTTGTTAGATTCTTTATTTCCAATTCCGCCTTGTTTTTATCGCCTTTTTCTCTATATATATTGTATTTTAACATTGATGTCATATCATTTACGCCAAAACGTTTTTCCATTCTATCAAGTGTAGCGATTTCTTTTTTTGTATCGTTCTGAATATGATAAATATTTACCAATCGTTGCCAATATTCTAACACATCTGGCTTTTGTTCTACTATCCTTTCAAGTATATTAGACACCTCTTTATAGTTTTGCGTTGATAAATATATGTCTATTAGTTGCAGTTTGTACCAAATATTTTGCTCGTCTGTTTTTATTGATTGTTTTATATAGTCAATACTTTGTTTAATATCTTGTTTTTCAAATGCAATGGAGGAAAGATAATACAGAGCGGTTGCGTTATTTTTATCTTTACTTAGGATTTGTTTATATATGCTTTCGGCTTTGTTGATATCACCGCTATTTAATGCAGTAATGGCGTCAATCATTAACGAATTAGTTTCAAGCGTTTGTGAGTCTAATTTATTTTCTGCCGTTTTCTTGTTTGTAGAACACGCATTAACTATGATGATAACTAATATTGCGACAATAATTTTGACCAATAATTTCATTTCTTTTGCTATTGATTTATATTTCATACTAATTTAGTCTGCAAATATACAGAAAAAATAGTAAATTGTGAGATATAAAAAATAAAAATGTTAAAATAGTTTCGTAACTTTGCAAACTATAATTGAAATATCACAAAACAAGTCAGTAAATATGCGATATAAGACTTTCAGATTCAAAGACAAAACTATAAATTATAGAGATGAAGGCAGGGGTTCAAAATGTCTTGTCCTATTGCACGGATATATGAACTCCATTGAGGTATGGAAGTTTTTCATTATGGAATATATGAACTCCCTGCGTATAATTGCGATAGATTTAATTGGACATGGCGATAGCGAAACTATAGAAGAAATCTCTACTATGGAATTGCAGGCAGATATGATTAAGAATTTGTTAGATGAATTGCAAATAGAGAGTTGTGTTATGTGTGGACATAGTATGGGCGGTATGGTTACTTTGGCTTTTAATGATAAATATCCGCAAATGTTAAAAGGCTATTGTCTTATGAATTCTCAAGCAATTGCTGATAGTGAAAAAGGAAAACAAAATAGACTACGTGCTTGCGAGATATTGAATAACGATAAACTTAAATTCATTGTAGATTTTATTCCTAACTTATTTGCTGACAGTAATAAGGAAAAATATACGAATGAAATTGAAGAATTGAAACTTATTGCCTCAAATACTTCTAAAGAGGGCGTAATTGCAGCCCAAAAAGGTATGATTCTTCGCAAAGATATGTGTAGTGTGCTGACTAAGAGTACTTGTCCTGTTTTGTTTATTACAGGTAAATATGATATTCGCGTAGAATTGGAAACTCTTTTAGCACAATCCTGCCTTCCAATGCATAGTGAGGTGATGATTCTGCCTTGTGGTCATATGGCATTCATTGAAGAAGAATTGAAAGTCAAGTTGAGATTGAAGGACTTTGTAAATTATTGTTATAATATATAGAAAGAATTGGATTTTACTACAGGACATATTGGCAAAAACATATTTTTGTTTTCTATTCCATTGATTTTGGGAAATATTTTTCAACAACTATACACTCTTATCAATAGTGCGTTCGTTGGTATGTATCTTGGAGTGGAGCAATTGGCTGCAGTTGGTAGTTGTTACCCTGTCGTTTTTTTTATTACCTCAATGGTGTTAGGTATTGGCTCAGGTGGTAGTGTTGTTGTTTCTCATTATTATGGTGCCAAGCAATATGAGAAAATTCCTGTCATAATTAGTACATTTTATATCTTTTTTCTATTGCTGGGATTGGCGGTTGGTTTGCTTAGTATCTTGTTTGCAGATTGGATATTCGCTCTTTTTGGTATGGATTCTTCGGTTAGAGGCTTTGCTGTCAGTTATTTTAGAATTTATATGATTGGAATGTTTTTTTCTATCATATTTCATTCTGCAGTAAGCATACTTCGTGGTCTTGGAGATTCTAAAACACAACTTTATTTCCTTATTCCTGCAAACATTCTCAATATAATATTGTCCTACTTATTCTTAGGAGTAATGCATTTTGGTGTTGTAGCATCGGCTTTAGCATCTTTAATTTCTCAATTTTTGGCATTTGCTTGTTTATTTGTATATTTGCATCGTACAAATCTTTACGTACGCTTACCTTTTCGGAATTTGAGATTTGAAAAATCATATTTAAAACAGATAGTTAGTATTGGTTTGCCGACAGGTGTGCAACAGAGTGTAGTGTCTTTGACACAAATTTTGATACTTTGGTTAGTTGTTCGCTTTGGTACTAATGCCACAGCGGCTTATTCTGCTGCAATGCGAATAGAATCTATTGCCCTTTTGTTTGTATTGAATATTTCTCAATCATTAACTGCTTTTACGGGTACGAATTTAGGTGCAAATCTACCACAAAGAGCAAAAAAAGGATTTTATAGTTCATTGAAAATTATGATGTTAGTATCAGTTATAACCCTATTAGTATTCTGTCTGTTGAATACCCAATTACTTAGGTTATTTACAAATGATTTAGACGTCATAACTATTGGCTCACAATATTTACTTGTATCTGGTATGTTTTGGTTTGTTTTTTGTTGGCAGATGATGTACACGGCTTTTTTTAGAGGTGCGGGTAAGGCAAACATAACAATGGTTATAAGTATATTTTCACTTTTGATTGTACGTTGGCCTGTTTCTTATTTTCTAAGTATTAAGTATAGTACACTGGGAATATGGTTAGGAGCTCCAATTGCCTGGTTAGTTGGGGTTATGATATATATAATTTTCTTTAGAACAAATACGTGGCAAATGAAGTCTATAATCAAAACTGTTCCATTGTGGTTAGGTGTAATTTTTGTATTAATGTCCTATAATTCAAGGTCTCAAGGCAAAAATATTTTGATAAAAGATACTATGGAGATTGAGAATCTAAAAGCACAATACCCTCAAGATTACTTTATATCTCCATTGACGATCCCTTTAACTTTGGCTGGTACTTTTGCAGAATTACGGGGGTCGCATTTTCATTCTGGTTTGGATATAAGGACGAATGAACGTACGGGTTATGAAGTAATTGCTCCTGCCGATGGTTATGTTTCACGAATTAAAGTGCAGGCATACGGAGGAGGTAAGAATCTTTACATTACGCACCCTAATGGCTATACAACAGTTTATATGCATTTGCAAGATTATGTAGGAAAAATAGACGAATGGGTAAAGAGTTATCAATATAACAATAAATGCTATACTTTTGATTACACTTTCAAAAAACCGCAAATCTATGTAAAGCAAGGACAAATAATAGCAAGAAGTGGAGAAACGGGAATGGTAGCAGGACCACATCTGCATTTTGAGATTAGAGATAGCAAAACAGAGCAACCAATCAATCCATTACTATTTGGATTAGATGTAAGAGATACAATTAAACCTTACATAGTATCGTTAGCAATAACTCCGTTGGAAAACTCTTCAGTTGAAAATGAGCAACAACCCAAGATATTTAAACCTATTGATACAACTCACCTGTCAAAGCAAAAAATAATCCATAAATCATTTGATACTATAGAATGTTTCGGAAAGGTATATTTTTCTTGTCTTGCATACGACCCATCAATAGGTTCTTCTATGGAAAATGGAGTATGGAAAACCGAGTTATATATTGACGATGATATGATTTTTTCACATTGTATTAACAGATTTTCGTTTATGGATTATGGTTTTGTAGATGCTACGATAAACTACCCGCTATACATTCAAACAGGTAAGCGTATGCTGTCGTCTTTGCAACTTGATAATGGATTTTTACCATTCAATACATATAAAAATAAAGGTGTTTTGGCAGTTGAGACAGATAGTGTTTATAAGGTTACTTGGAAGATGATAGATTTATGTGCAAATGTTTTTTCGTATACATATTATGTAAAGGGAGTCTTTGATTCCGTTGCAAACAGTATGCAAAAGAAATTGACAGAAGGGCAGTATTTCTCTTTTAATCAAGACAATAGATTTACCACAAAAAATGGGAGTGCGTTTATATTTCCCAAGAATTCTTTGTATAGAGATATAGATTTTATGTATTCTTATGCAAGAGGGGAGTATTCTGATATTCATAAATTGCATACAATTTCAGAACCGATAAAAAAGAAATTTAATGTAAAAATCAAGCCATATAAGATAGATAATAGTTTGAAAAATAAGTATTTAATTGTAAGTATAAATTCCAAGGGAAGTAAAAAATCGGTAGGAGGAGGTTTGAAAGGAGAATTTGTAGAAACTGCTGTTGGAAATTTTGGTAATTTTGCTGTATGGATAGATACAATTCCTCCGACAATTAAAGCCTTGAATTTCAGGTCAAACAAGCCACTGAGTAAAAGTCAAAAAACTTTAAAAGTATCTATATCAGATAATTTATCTGGAGTTAATACTTATAATGGCTACTTAAACGATGAGTGGGTGTTGATGGAATTTGACGGTAGGAGAGCAACATTGACCTATAAAATTGATGAAAAATTAAAAAAGGGCAAAAATAATTTGAAAATCATAGTAACAGATATGAAAAATAATACTAAAACGGTCGATTTTACGATCATCAGATAAATTAAATAATACGAAAAGTAAATTTTATTTACTTGATATATAGTTATATTGGATAAAAATAATAAAAAAAAACTTGGAAAAATTTGGTAGTTATACGAAAAGATAGTACTTTTGCACAGTCAAATGGGACTAATTAGCTCAGCAGGTAGAGCACATCCCTTTTAAGGATGGGGTCCTGGGTTCGAATCCCAGATTAGTCACAGGGTTATAAAAGTTTCATAATAATTGGGTTTTAGATTTCTATTCTAATTGAGTAGGAATCTTTTTTGATAAAGGATTTATAACTTAGATTTTTTGAAGATACAGCAATAAAGGTGAAAAGAATAGTATCTTGTTTTCTGATGATGGATAAACATCTGTCAAAAAGTGCTGTAAGATAAGAGTATTATGAAATATTGAGTTGTGAAATAAGCGAAATTAAAAATATAAGGATTATGATTTTAGATTTCAGTAAAATAGAGGCACAAAGGATAGAGAATTTCAAAGGAGGTGCAAAGGAAATTTTTACAAAAATGTATACCGATAAGTCTAATAAGATAATGCTTTCGGTACTAAAACCTGGTGCGTCCATAGGTTACCATAAGCATGAAGAAAATTGCGAAATAATATTTATGATTAAAGGTTCTGGCTTAGTAACATATGACACAACGGAAGAAAGGTTAAAA
>ONOZ01000210.1 GCA_900319595.1 uncultured Bacteroidales bacterium
AAAATGATGATAACTTTTTTGTTGGCAACAAGTCTTTTGTTTTATGCAACAAGTTTTTTTTGTATCGTTATCACATTTTGGTTGATTGTCTTTCTGTGCGTTAAGTGAGAAAACACAAACGACTGATGCTATTGCAACTAAAAATTTTTTCATACTCATATTTGTTTTAATGGTTAGTTACTTGCTTAAAGTCGTTTTTAAAAATTGTTGTTTTATTGTTGTTTTTCTAAAAATGCCAACTTATTTGATACTTGTACCCTCAAATAAAGTTTCTACGAACGCATCTCTATTGAAAATTTGCAGGTCTTCCATTTTCTCTCCAAGTCCAATGTAGCGAACAGGAATATTGAACATATCGCTAATACCTATTACTACACCACCTTTTGCAGTCCCGTCCAATTTAGTTAGTGCCAAAGCCGAAACCTCTGTCGCTTGCGTAAATTGTTTTGCTTGCTCAATTGCATTTTGTCCAGTGGATGCGTCCAAAACAAGCAAAACTTCATTAGGTGCTTGAGGAATAAGTTTTTGCATAACTTTTTTTATTTTTGCAAGTTCATTCATCAAACCAACTTTATTATGCAAACGCCCGGCTGTATCAATAATTACTACATCGGCTTGTTTAGCTATTGCACTTTTTATAGTATCAAAAGCAACAGAAGCAGGATCAGAACCCATTTGTTGAGAAACTATATCAACTTTGGTACGCTCCGCCCAAATTTTTAGTTGATCTATTGCAGCTGCACGAAACGTATCCGCCGCACCAAGTACAACTTTTTTACCAGCCTGTGAAAATTGATAAGCTAATTTTCCAATGGTTGTTGTTTTTCCCACTCCATTTACCCCAACAACTAATATAACATACGGAACCTCACCTTTTGGAAAATTAAAATCCAAAGGTTCTTCGCCAATTACATTTTCCTGCATCAAAGAACTTATTTCTTCTTTGAGTAATAGAGTTAATTCCTCCGTACCAATGTATTTGTCGTTGGCTACACGTTTTTGTATTCTATCAATTATTTTTAATGTTGTATCAACACCTACATCAGACGAAATGAGAATCTCTTCTAACTTGTCTAAAACATCATCGTCAATAGTAGATTTTCCTATTATCGCTTTGGATATTTTATCGAATACACTCGCTTTGGTTTTTTGCAAACCTTTATCAAGAGTTTCTTTGTCTTCTTTCTTTGTGAAAAATGAAAAAATTCCCATAATTACTGTAATTTATAAAACAACGCAATTGATTCCACTTTTACAAGAAGAACCAATTACGATTAATTTCTATTGTGCAACCAAGCAATTACTTTACTTTTTCTTTGCTAAAGTTTCTTTTACTTGCTCGGTAGGTATTAACTCTTCGCTGAAGGTATAAGCCCCTGTTTTCTTAGAACGTACGGTTCTGATAACCTTAGCAAAACTTGCACCGTCCTTAGTCTTCAATGTTGCAACTACTTTCTTTGCCATCTCTAAACCTCCTTATTATTTAATTTCTTTATGCACCGTTACTTTTTTCAAATAAGGGTTGTATTTCTTTAATTCTAATCTTTCAGGAGTGTTTTTCTTTGATTTTGTCGTTACATAACGAGATATTCCGGCAACTCCTGATGCCTTCTGCTCTGTACATTCCAAAATTACTTGTACTCTAACGTCTTTCTGTTTCTTTGCCATTGTTGTAACAATTTTTTGAGTTTGCAAAAGTACTACTTTTTCCAATACCAACCAAACTTTTTTGCAAAAAATTGAAATTTCGTTGTTTATTATTAGAGAAAAGAGTATGCAACAAAATGTATTGCATACCCTTTTTGAAATTATTTAAAATAAAAATTATTCTTCGTCTTTGCTTGCTTCCTCGTAAGCCTTTAATAGATTGTTTTGAACGTCTGTAGGAACGGCTTGATATTCGCTATATTTCATAGAAAACATTCCACGTCCAGAAGTAAGAGAAGAAAGTGAAGTAGAATAACGATTCATCTCAGCTAAAGGTGCTTTTGCTTTAATTACTTGATGATTCCCTTTTGAATCCATACCCATAACTATTGCACGGCGTCCTTGTAAATCGGTCATAACCCCTCCCATCATATCTGCAGGAACATTAACTTCCAAATCATAAACAGGCTCTAATATCTTAGGACCAGCATTTTTGAAAGCCTCTTTGAAAGCATTACGTCCAGCCAATTTGAATGCCATTTCATTACTATCAACAGGGTGCATCTTCCCGTCAAATACATTAACAACTATATCTCTTGCATAAGAACCAGTCAAAGGACCCTCTTCCATCTTCTCCATTATACCTTTAAGAATTGCAGGCATAAAACGAGCATCAATAGCACCGCCGACAATACAGTTATTAAATATAAGTTTTCCTCCCCATTGCAATTCTATCGTTTCTGTTCCACGAATAGGATATTTAGTTTGGTTAGGCATTCCCTCATAATAAGGTTGAATGTATAGATGTACCTCTCCGAATTGTCCAGCACCACCAGATTGTTTTTTATGTCTATACATGGCCTCTGCTTCTTTGGTGATAGTTTCTCTATATGGTATTTTAGGAGCATAAAACTCTGCCTTAACTTTATAAACATTATCCAAATACCATTTAAGCGTATTTACGTGAAATTCTCCCATAGCAGCAACTATTGTTTGTTTAGCCTCACGTGCAATATAGTTCTGCATAGCAGGGTCATGTGCTGTATAATCATTCAAAGCAGCACCAAGTTTTTCGTCCTCAGTGGAATCAACGGCACGAATAGCAGTTGTATAGATTGGCTCAGGGAATTCAACGGGTTTGATTGCTACACCAGCATTTTTAGCACTTGTTAGAGTAGCACCTAATTTAACATCTTTCAATTTGATTGTAGAAATAATATCCCCTGCAACCGCTTTATCCAATGCTGTACGGTTCTTACCTGCGTTAGCGTTGATTTGAGAAATTCTTTCCTTAGAGCCATTGATTGTATTTATTACATCAGCACCATTCACTAACTCTCCGTCTAAAACTTTCAAGTAAGTAACCTCTCCAACGTGCTGTTCATTTGCTGCTTTGAATACATAAGCAACCAAATCTTTCGTATTATCATACGTTGCATTGCCACCGTCTTTGTATTCTAATTTATTAGCCGCTTCGTTTGGTGCAGGAACATTATTGCAAATGAATTCAATCATACGATCTACGCCCATATTATCCTTACCCGCTACACAAATAACAGGAAATACAGAACGGGTTGCAATACCCTCTTTCAAACCTTTACGCATATCGTCAATAGATAAATCACCTTCCTCAAAATACTTTTCCATCAACGCATCATCTCCAGTTGCGGCGTTTTCAACCAAAGTAGCACGCAATTCTTCTGCACGGTCTTTCTCCTCTGCTGGAATATCGCTAATTTGAGCCTTGCCACCTCCTTTTGGATATTTATACATCTTTTGCATAAGCAAGTCTATAAAGCAGTCAAATCC
>ONOZ01000031.1 GCA_900319595.1 uncultured Bacteroidales bacterium
ATTTTCTTATTTTATTTCTTATTCTACAATTTCTATTTTCAATTTAAAAACTCTAATTTTCAATTGCACCCTTATTATTTTTTTTATCACACTGAAAAATAAAATTTTCACGCAAATAAATTTAATAATCACGCTGATTATTCCACTTTTCTCTAAATCATTGTTTTTCAGCACGATTTTTTATTTTGCAAAGATATGAAAAAATTTTGAATTTACAAAAAAAATTTAGGAAAAAATCAAAACAAAATACAAATAATTTTCTGTTTTGATGGTTCTTCATACTTGGGATTGTTATTTATCTTCATAATGCCCATATGCAGAGATGACAATAACAATTACTTCATTGTCTCTTATTTCGTAAATCAAACGATGTTTTTCTGTTATACGCCTTGACCATTGATTTGTGCGATTTCCTTTCAATTGTTCTGGGTGTCCAGTACCTGTCTTTGGGTGCTGTTTCAATTCTTCTATAAGTTTATTTACTTTTTTGTAGGCTTGCGGTTCTGATTTTTGTAGTTTAAGTAAATCTTTCACTGCCTTATCAAGATAATCAATAGAATACACGGTTTTATAAGGTTATTTATTTTGAAACTCTACTAAGAAAATCATCTAAACTTTCATCTTGAAGCATTGTTACATAGTTTCCTTTTTCGTATTCTTCCATACGTTTATCTATCATGGCAAAAAATTCTTCTTTTGTCATGCATGTATCATCAATTTCTTGCACTTTGGCATTTTCTTTGGACTTTCTACGGCTAATATACGCTTTAACATCACTCAAAAACTTAGAGTTGTTTATTGCCAAGATGCTTTTGATAATATCTGTTTGCTGTCTTTCAATGCTTAGTGAGGGCATAATCTTTTGATTTTGTATAATTCTGCGTGCAAAGATACAGATACTTTTCTTATTTACAAAATAATTTCTAACAAATCAACAATTTTATAAATGATTTCTGCCTAAATACATATTTTTCTGTTTATAAGTTCGTTGCAATAAATGAAATAATTTTGCGTTACCTTATAAAAGAATAGCAGATATAATATTTATTAAAATTATGAGAAAAATTTTTGCAATAATATGTCTTTGTGCTGTTGTTTTAGGAACAATAGGGAATGTTAATGCACAGTCAAACAGGAAGAAAAAAGAAAAGGTTGTATCGTCCTTAGTAGAAAAAGCAGATAAGATAGGCATTGGTGAAAAAATTCCCGGTTGGAAACTAATAAAAGCAAGGGCAACTGGCAAAAAAACTTTATTGGGTATGTCGTTGGGCTATGGCAATTTGGGATTAACAGATTTTAGTGGTATAGATAACTATGATGGTGGGACTGCATGGAATATTCGTTTGAAAATTATCTTTTATCAAAACAAACAACTCTCTATCCATACCGGTATTGGTTATGAAAGCAATATTTTTAAGTTTTCAGACGTATATTTTACGGATAGTTACAACACCACTTTCTTAACTAACGAAAAACTTGTGGCAAGGTATATTACTATTCCCTTACAAGCAAAATATAAATTGGCAAAGAACTTTTCTGCTCATGCAGGTTTGATTGCAGGTGTGAATCTTAATACCTCTCATACAGGAGAAAAGTTCCTTTGGTCAGCAAATGGTGTAGATTATTCGGCAAGGCAAAAGTATAAAGACTTTAACCCTTTGAAATTAGACCTACAAGCAGGCGTTACCTTGTATCATGTAACATTTTATTTCAAATATGGCTTGCTTAATACCTTCAAATCCAACGCTTCTTTGTCCGCTCACGCTACGAGTTTTGGAATATCGTTAGGTATATAATCATTTTATTTTACTAATATCCAAATCGTTACAACATTTTTAGCAACTCCTCTTTTGTAATTCCCAATTGACTCATTGCTTTTTTCAATGTAGGTAGGATTTCTTCGTTAAAACGCTGATGTCGTTGCTCTTCTATAATCTGTTTGGCGTTTTCACTAACAAAATAACCCATACCACGTTTTTGATATATGATGTCTTGTTTTGCAAGTGTGTCAATGGTGTGCATGGCAGTGTTGTTATTGATTTCAAATTCGGCAGCCAATTCTCTAACTGACGGAATCTTGTCATCATGGTGCAACTCTCCGCCTATGATTCGCCCTTTGATTACCTCAGCGAGTTGCAAAAATATCGGTATTTCTTTATGTATAATCATAATCGTTAAACCCTTTTATTTTTATAGAGAATCCAAGTTGCAAAGAACACTCCTAAGAAAAATACTGTGCCAACTATATTCCATAATGTTACGTTATTAAGAATATTCTCCACATGCAAAAACACATTCTTCTCTGCGTCGTAATACTTTACGAAAATAATTGATATAATTATGATGATAGTCAATGTAATCAAGCCAACGCAAAGCCAAATCTTCAATAGACGATATTTTTTGAACAATATTGCCCCGAAAAATGAGATAGTTATAACTCTCAATACCAATAAATAGTCCTCATATTCCCTAAAAAAAGCAAAAGGTCTAAAAATATGCGAAAATTGAGGCAAAGAATATTCAACTCCATACTTCATAGCATAAAATTTACTTGCTAAATGTCCGCCATAAACTGCTAATATATCAACAACTAATATTATGATAGGCAAAATGATAAAGCAAGTCAATACCTCTACAACAAATTTCTCTACTTGGGATGCAGGATACAACAACTCAAAGGCTCTATTTTGCTTCTGTGTTAGTTCTAAAAAAGGAAATATTCCAGCAACTATGACCATTGCTATTATTGTCCATTCTCCAGATACACCTAATCCTTGTTCTATAGCTACAAAACCATTTGTCTTCCATACCAAAAAGTGCAGTAGGAACACTATTAGAAATGATATTGATGCGAAAATCAAAATGGATTTCCTATTTATGCATAGTTTTCTAACTAAAACGTCTAATGTTCTTTGAATACTAAATTCCATATTATGTCCTCCGAATTTTAACTTATAACACCAATGAGTTATTAAATGTACTTTTGAATTTATCTTTACTTGTAAAAGCAGCGTTGAATAATAATTCTACGTCCAAATTACTTTGTTCGTTATTTTTGTTTAATCTTACTATTTGAGTGCCTGCAACCGTTGATTCAGAATAAAGAATATCCTCCTTATTATCATCATCTGTCATCATACCAAAGAATAATTTTTCAGTAATCTCACTATCAGTCGCATTCAATAGCAAGTTCTTGTCGTCCAATATAATAATGGAGTCCAAAATGTTCTGCAAATCTCTCGCCTGATGGGTGCTTATGATAACAACCTTATCATCTGTCATGGCAAGGCGAAGAAGTTTTCTAAAAGACGCCTTACTTGGTATATCCAAACCATTAGTCGGCTCGTCCATCAATAGATATTTTGTATTGCATGCCAACGCAAAGGCAATGAATACTTTCTTTTTTGTGCCGAAACTCAACTTGTCAATTTTCTGTTTAATATCCGTAATTTCAAACTCAGTTAAGAAATTTTTGAAATCTTCGTCTGAGAAATTTGGATAAAACTTTGCGTTGAGGTTTTTAAACGTCTCTATTGTCAAGTTAGTTTCTGGCACTTCCTCGCCCAATAAGAATATATTCTGCAGTAATTTTACTTCACGTTTTTGAGCAACCATTTCGTCTATTGTAACACTTCCGTTATTTGGAAACTGCAAGCCTGCGATTAAATACTCAAGAGTTGATTTTCCCACGCCGTTTTTTCCCAATAGTCCGTAAATTCTACCTTCTCGCATCTGTAAATTGATACCCGTTAGCACTAAACGATTTTTCTTATAGCCAAAATCCAAATTTTTTATCTCAATCATAGTTTATATTCTTTGTATTTTATAAATTAAAGACACTGATAATTTTATTTTTTTCGCATATTAATTTTTTTTTCACGCTACCTACCAATTCCTTGTCCCTGACCTTGTCCTGCAGAAGATTCTCCTTTTGAACGAGAATCCATATCATCGGACTGAATACGTTTCAAGGTATTGTTAGATGCCGATTTTCCAAAATTATATGTGATATTTGCTGTGAATTGTGGGCGTTGCCAACACATATTCATATCAAAGCGATAATTTTGATTGTATGTATCAACATGGAAGTTACGTTTTGGTAGATTATCTACACCAATAGATACTTTCAATGCTTTATTTAAGAATTCTTTTGATAAATTAGCACCCAACATCAGCATGCCATCGTACTCTCCTCCCATCTGTACGCCACCGGTAGAATAGAAACAATTGACAGAAAGTTTAGTTTTCCAAAAGAAATCCACAGCCAAAGATTGCCAAGTCATAAAAGACCAACGCGAAATATCTACTTTCAAATATTGGTCATCACATTTTGCTTGTTGATAGGCAGTTTGTAGCCACAAAGTCCATTCTACAGGTCCCAATGGCAACATTGAAGATAAGCCAATATTAAAATTCTGCGAGTATCCATTATTGTAAGGTTGTCGAGTTATGACAAGAGTACTATGGTCTGCAATCCCAGTTTGGTTAATTTGATTGTTGGTGTATCCATACGAAGCAGTAAGGAAGACAATATAATGAAAGGCATAGTTTAATGACACTTTGTGAGTATATTCTGGGTCAAGGTATGGATTACCCGAAGAGAAACTATAATTAGAAGTCTTTGTAATGAAAGGATTTAAAGAGTTATAGTCAGGACGAGATATGCGATAGGTATAAGATAAGGAAAGATTATCCATTTTGCCGATTTTCTGATTCAAAGTTAAGGAAGGGAACAATGAAAAATAGTTGTCATCGTGCTTTTTATTCATTGACTTGGAATCAAAAGAGAAATAAGTATGTTCAAATCTCAATCCTGCACGCCAAGAAAAC
>ONOZ01000208.1 GCA_900319595.1 uncultured Bacteroidales bacterium
AATTATGATTAAAAAAGGTGTAAAATTTATGTAGTTTTATGAAAATAACGTAATATAGTAGTGAATTTTTATAGAATTGCATCTTTTATAATATGTTGATAATCAGAATAAATTCTTGTAATCTTGTCGTTTTTTAGATAGTTTTTATTGTTTAATTAAAAAAAATATTGCAATTTTGCAAACCTAATTTTTAACTAATTAAATTTTTTAAAATTATGTCAGAAATTCAGAACAAAGTAGTAGCTATCGTTGTAGATAAGTTAGGAGTTGAAGAGAGTCAAGTTACACCTGAAGCAAATTTCACAAGTGATTTGGGAGCAGACTCTTTGGATACGGTTGAGTTGATAATGGAACTTGAAAAAGAATTCAATATTTCAATTCCTGATGACGATGCTCAAAAGATTGCAACTGTAGGTGATGCTATCGCTTACATAGAAAACGCTACTAAATAATTAAATTCATTTCTGTTAATAGGGTATCTTTTAACAAGATAACCAATTAAAGAATTTTTATTATGGAAATGAAGCGCGTTGTAATCACAGGTTTAGGTGCACTTACACCAATAGGCAACAATATTAGTGAATACTGGGATTCGTTGGTTAATGGTGTGAGTGGTGCTGCACCTATTACTCATTTTGATGCTACTCAAGCAAAAACAACATTTGCATGTGAAGTTAAAAACTTCAATGGGGAGCAGTATTTTGATAGAAAAGAAATTAGAAAATACGACAAATTCTCTCAATACGGAATTGTGGCTGTTGAGCAAGCAATGCAAGACAGCGGTTTGGATTTGGAAAAAGTTGATAAGGATTTAGCAGGCGTTATTTGGGCGTCTGGGATTGGTGGTATCTTAACTTTTGAAGAAGAAATTACTGATTATGTCAAAGGAGATGGAACTTTACGTTTTTCTCCATTCTTTATTCCTAAAATGATTGCTGATATTTGTGCAGGACACATATCTATCAAGTATGGATTTAGAGGTGTGAATTTTTGTACGGTAAGTGCATGTGCATCTTCAGCTCACGCTTTGGCTGAAGCCTTTATGTATATTCGTTTAGGCAAAGCAAAAGTTATGATATCTGGAGGTAGCGAGGCTGCTGTTACACATGCTGGTCTTGGTGGCTTTTCTTCCATGAAAGCGATTTCGCAAAGAAACGATGACCCTAAGACAGCATCTCGTCCTTTTGATAAGGATAGAGACGGATTCGTACTTGGCGAAGGTGCTGGTGCATTGGTATTGGAGGAATATGAACACGCAAAAGCCAGAGGAGCAAAAATTTATGCTGAATTGGGTGGTACGGGCTGTACTGCCGATGCTTATCACATGACTGCTCCACATCCAGATGGTCTTGGGGCAATGCGTGCTATGAAATTGGCAATTGAAGAGGCAGGTTTAAGATTAGAAGATATTGAGCACATCAATACCCACGGTACTTCTACACCTTTGGGAGATATTGCCGAGATTAATGCTATTGTTAATTTGTTTGGAGAACATGCAAAGAACATCAATATCAATAGTACCAAGTCTATGACAGGTCATTTGTTAGGTGCGGCTGGTGCAATTGAGGCAGTGGCAACTACTTTGGCAATTTATCATGGGATTGTACCTCCTACAATCAATCATTTCACAGACGATGAGAATTTGCCTACACTTAATTATACTTTCAATAAAGCACAAAATAGAGAAATCAAAGCAGCGTTGAGTAATACCTTTGGTTTTGGAGGGCATAACGCATCTTTGGTTTTCAAAAAGATAAGTGAATAGTATGTTTTTGTTCTCTAAAACACCAAAGACAGAACAAGACAGAGAGTTATTAAAATTTCTTAAGAATATTCTTGGGTTCAAACCTGGGAATATTCTTCTTTATAAGACAGCTTTAATACATAAAAGTAAATCTCTCAAAGACGATAAAGGGCATAGAATCAACAATGAGCGTTTGGAATATTTGGGAGATACAGTTTTAAGTACTATAATTGGCGATTATCTTTTTAAAAAATACCCACATCAAGGAGAAGGATTTTTGACAGAGATGCGTTCCAAAATCGTCAGTCGTACTTCGCTAAATTCATTATCTAAGAAAATCGGTTTGGCACAATTGATAGAATATACGCACGGTAAGGGAGTTGGGTACATATCTATGAACGGTGATGCTTTTGAAGCTTTGATTGGTGCCATATATTTGGACAAGGGGTATGATTTTACTTATAAGGTCTTGATAAATCGTATTTTTGTTTCCTATATGGATTTTAATACTGTTGAGACAAAAGAGTGGAACTATAAAAGTAAGATTATTGATTGGGGGCAAAGAACTCGTCATCGCATATCTTATCAAGTTGCTGACATAATAGAGATAGATAGACGCAAACAATACAAAATTCAGATATATATTGATTCTTTCCCTCAGGAAACAGCGATAGAGTTTTCTATAAAAGCAGCGGAGCAACTGGCAAGCGAAAAAACGTATAAGCGGTTGCAAGAACATGGATTTATAGATATAGAAAACTGATAGTGTAAGGTATTTTACACGACCGAATCTTTTTCCCTCAAATATAATATGTTTGATGCTGTGTTTTTGTTATAATATTATATTCAGCAATTATCAGTTTAGATGAACGCCTATCAGGTGCATAAATTCTTCTCTTGTCCGTTGGTCGCGTTTGAATGCCCCTGTAAAATCCGAAGTCGTTGTCAAAGAATTTTGTTTCTGTACGCCACGCATTGACATACACAAGTGCCTTGCTTCAATTACAACAGCAACTCCCAAAGGGTTCAACGTATCCTGAATACAAGTCAGAATTTCACGTGTCATACGCTCTTGGACTTGCAAACGCCGTGCAAAACAATCCACAACTCTTGGAATTTTACTTAACCCTACTATTGTGCCGTTAGGAATATACGCTACATGTGCTTTGCCGAAGAAAGGAACAAGATGATGCTCGCAAAGAGAATAAATCTCTATATCCTTAACTATTACCATCTGTTTGTAATCTTCTTTAAACATTGCACTCCTTAGTATCTCAGCAGGATTCATATCATAACCATGAGTAAAGAATTGCATCGCTTTAGCAACACGTTCAGGAGTTTTCAACAAGCCATCACGATTTGCATCTTCGCCAACTAACTTTAAAATTTCTTTATAATGTTCTGCTAATTTGTTTATAGTTTCCGCATTATAACGTTCAAGTTTTTCGTAGCCCGGCCAGTCGTCTTCATGACTATGTTTGGAATAATTTATCATATTACTTATTGTTTTTTTTCAATGGTTATCAATAAAACATTTTCATTTCCTATAAAGGAGTTGCAAAGTTACAAAAAAAGCCGACAGGTTGTATATCCTATCGGCTCTTTTTTATTAAATATTTAATTATTTAACAATATTTAATTTATTTGTAACCATACCATTGTTAGTTACAACTCTAACATAGTAAAGTCCGCCGTTAAGTGAAGAAGTATTGATATTTATTTGATTCTCACCACTCTTCAAACTTTGCTCGCCCAAATTGATTACTTCTCTTCCCATCAAATCTACAACACTAATAGTCGCATTGTCAGAATTTACCAAATTAACGCTCAAAGTTGCAATGTCTTTAGCAGGATTTGGATAAACGATAGATTGGAATATGTTCTCGTTAGCCTCGTTCAAACCAACGTCTTCAAAACCTATAATCTTGAAATCTGCCATTTCGCCAGCACCCATGCCTTTCAATGAAGTATTGGAAATGATAGTCTTTTTGTTAGGAGTTATAATCTTGTATTGACCACCATCTACACCATCATTGCCAGCATCTTTGATTTCAAAAGTATAGCAACCTACAGTTGTTAGCATATCTAACAAAACAGTATCTCTAACAACCTCACCACTTGGATAAGCCTTGCTTTGTGCAATAGTTTCACCCTCTGAATTATAAACAAACCAAGAAACTTCGTTTGCTTTTTTGTCAGTTCTTATGATAACAGTTGCTTTTCCGTTACCTTCTTTTGGTGAAGGTTTAGTATATTTGCCAG
>ONOZ01000088.1 GCA_900319595.1 uncultured Bacteroidales bacterium
ATCACGCTGATTATTCCACTTTTTTCTAAATCATTGTTTTTCAGCACGATTTTTCATTTTGCAAAGATATGAAAAATTTTTGAATTAACAAAAAAAAGAAATAAAAAAAGTTGCATAAATGGGAATATTTATGCAACCAAAGTGAATACAATTAAAAATAAGTTTTCTAATTAAATAATTTTGCAAATTCTCTTTTCTTTCTGTTTTTCCATTCTCCTTTATGATAAACGTAAGATGCTATCAAAGGCAAAACAGTTGTCGCCTCAGCATAAACCATCTGCTCATAAGTCGGAGAAACTTTGCCCCAAGAACCTGCTTCTTTCAATGTAGAAGACGAACAAGCACCATCTCTAACATCGGCAACGGTAATCTGTACGGCATATTTGTGCATATCAACCTCATGTCCTAAAACCTCTGCACAAACAACAGTATCTTGTGCAAAATTCTTAGGAGTACCACCACCAATCATAAACAAACCTGTCGTTCCAGCAGCAATTTTGATATTAGTTAATTCAAGAAAATCTTTAACAGAGTCAATACTCAAATGTTTATCTGGGTTAGCCACCTGATGCATAACTAAACCAAATCCAGCAGAGCAATCAGAAAAAGCAGGACAAAAAATAGGTACATTGTTTTCGTAACAAGCCTGAATTAAAGAATCTTTCTTTTTTGCGTTACCGTTAGCAAGCCATTTTCCTATCTCCCAAATAAATTCTCTTGAAGAATAAGGACGCGGTTCTAATGTATCGGCAATTTCTTTTATAGTTCTATCACAAATTTGCAACTCGTCTTCGTCTATAAAGGTGTCATAAATTCTATCAATGTAGTTATCCCTTAACTCCATATCGCTAATAAACGGCGTACCTTTATAATGTTTGAAACCCAATGCCTCAAACAAATCCATATCTATTATTGAGGCTCCGGTAGAAACAATACAATCTATCATATTGTTTTTTACCATATCAACATAAACTTGCATACAACCTGCAGCAGAAGTACTACCGGCCAGGGTTAGTATGGTTGAACACTCTTTGTCTTCCATCATCATCTCAAAAATGTTTGCTGCATCGGCTGTATCACGGGAAGCAAAAGACATCTTACTCATTGCGTTAATCAATTCTGTAGAATCAATTTTTTTGATGTCAATGTGTTCTATAGTTTGGCTCAATAACTCTTGTTTTGTCATTTTTGTTAAATTTATTTTATTTGAATTTACGTTGCAAAATTACAAAAATTCTTATAATCCAATAATTTTTACCTTATTTTTTTACAAAAACTCTAAAACAAAAGACGACTTAACCTAAATTAAGCCGTCAAAAATTATGAAAACAAAAAAAAATTAAGTTTCTATCGTTTGAAACGAATAAAAATCTGTTGCAAAGATACAATTTATTTTGAATATCAAATATTTTTTAATCAATTTTTACAAATTTAATAGTATTTACCACCTTTTCATTTACTGCTCTTATGTAATAAATACCTGCATTATAGGTTTTGGTATCAAGTTGTATTTGTTTTTCTCCTTTTGCCAAAATTTTGGTGTCCATTATACGCCCACTTGCATCAAATATAACTATTTGAGTTGGAGAATCTACATTATTTATATATATTGTTGCCTCACTATTAGCAGGGTTTGGTATAATATTTAGTTGCAATTGCTCGTTATCTGCAACTTCTATCAATGCAGAATTAGTTGTATCCGCATCAATTGTAATATTATCCAAAAGCACTCCTGCCAAATAATTATCAGCACCTTCAAAAGCAATTTGGAATGTAGAGGATACTTTAGGAACATAAACGCTATCAACCAACCAATTTGTAAAAATATTATATCCTTGCATTCTTGTCGTGTAAGTTGAAAGTGTAGTCCAAGCATCATTTTCATTCAAACGATACATCACTTTCATTGAAGGACTAACGCCCGAAATTTCTACATGAGCAAAACTAATTTTGGCACCCTTATATTCTGACAAATCCATCATAGGTGAAATCAAAACAGCTTTGGCCTCGTTATCATTGTTTTGTTTCTTAACCAAAGCAACAGACCACTGCCCTGCATAAGCATAAACAGTTCCTCCCCATAGAGTTACTCTATTGTGTAAAGTCCATTCTGCATCTTCGCCATCAGATACCCAACAATTCATTCCATTTTCAAATGTTTCTGTATAAGGGAATGTGTTGATTACATCATCTGTACAACGCGTACGGAATGTTTTTGTAACACTGTAATATTGCACACCATTTCCCTTTGCTCCCAAACGATAATTATACTTAGTATTTCGCTCCAAATTATTTAAAGTTATTAGCGTACTATCCGCTGCTATGTTAAGCGTTGTATATTGAGTTTCACCCTCTTTCCTATATTGGAAAATTCTATCGCTAATGGTAACCTCCTCACTATTATATTTCAAAGTAATATCAATAGATGTAGAAGTTACATTGCTTGTATTGGACTCAAAGCGAACAACATCAAAAGGACGATAAGTAAATAAAATAGAAGAGTCCGCTAAATCGTAATGAATATCAATAATCTTGCCATCAACTTGTGTGCCATCTGTTAAAGTGAATACGTCCATACTCGTTATATTCAAACTTCCTGGAAATGGCGTTGAAGCACTTTCTAAATGACTCTCATTGCCTGCACATTCAATATAACAGCCACGGTCGTCTGGGTCTGCATTAACTTTGTTGGTCATCTCCCAATTTATAAATTGAGAAGTATCCGCATGCCAAACCAACATTCCAACGCCAGGAATATAAGCATCCCATTTGTCGTGGTTACGATATTCAAACATTAAATACTCATTCTTATTCAAATGTATCTTATACGCCGTATTACTATCTGCAATAGGATATAGTCTGTGTTCTCCTTGTGTTAAATCTATAATCTTGCCCCAGCCTATCATATCTCTTTCAATCATAGAGTAATAAGGAGGAGTTTTGGAGTTGTTATTGTATGAACCTGTTGCCATAACGTCCCAAGTTGCAGGATGTACAGCCTCTGTACCTCCTTGATCATAATCCGTATCATACATATCTGGCAAACCAAAAGCATGACCCATCTCATGGCAAACAGCACCAATACCATCAACTACCTGTGTAGCAGTCCAACCTGACATTTGTAGAGTTAATTCAGAAGAACATGCATAACGATGGAAACGTTTGCCATCAAGTGTTGTTTGGTTCATAAAATAATACATGTGAGGCCAAACTTGTTGCTCTATCTGATTTGTAGAATTGGCACCAATGCCAGCATATATGATATGAACCAAATCAATTACACCATCATTATCGTTGTCATATACAGAAAAATCTACATTGTGCATTGTATCAATTATCTTTGCAGCGTCTCTTGCCATTTCCCACGCCTTGGCATTACCTTGTTCTGCATAATAAGAGCGTGTGTGTGGAAGAGTTATCGGACCATAGACATCAAATTGTGGGTTAATCGCTTGATAGGAATTATCTGCAAAATAATCTCTTACACTTCCTGTGAATCCATTTTGAGTATAGGCCGAATCTTGTATTTGATGCTTAAACTGAACAGCATTCGCAGAATCAAAATCCAAACTATCATAACTTACTAAAATAACAAGTAGTCTTGGCTTGTCTGTTGTAAATTTCTTCAATGGAGTCTGTTTATTAAAATTATCCCTATTCACACGTTTTTGATTCCTTTGCTCAACTTGGTTCTTGGAAAAGAATAGACCCTTTTGTAAGGTTGTAACAAAACTAATTTCTTTAGCACTTCTGCTATCTTCATTACTTGCTACAACTTCGGAAGCAATCAAATTGCCTTGTTTATCTATAATTGCATAAACCATATCACCTTTATCGTTGTTTAATAAGGTGTAACCGTCCAAAGTCGTTGCCCAAGAAATGTGTTCATCTCCATAAATTTGATAAGTAAGCGTCTTACCATTGGATTGTATTTTTGTTACGGGCTTAGGAAACGCAGGAATTGCCTGCAAATCACTTGTAATCGCAGATGCTATAAGTACAAACATCATTGCAAATACTAAATTCTTTAAACTCTTCATCTTATATATTATTTTTAATTTACATTTCAAATCACCGACTTATAAAACAACAAAATATTAGACAATTTTTTTATAATTTTGTTTAATATCCGTTACATTGTTCTTTATAGTACTATTTTACTAAACTCATAGGGATCTTATTAAATACGACATCTATGTTATATTGTTTAGCATCTGTAATATCTTTCACTACACCACGATAATTCCCACTCATATATTTACCATCGTTATGTGTTATAACCAAAGTGCCAGCACTTGCAGTTAAATATTTTTTGTATTCTGGTCTATTATCAATTACTTTCTTCCCCTCATAGTAAATGATTTTCAAGTTATTAGTTATTGTTACTATACTATCGTATGTAAAAGATTTTGTTAAAGGATTTTCTGCATGAATAAACAGGTA
>ONOZ01000087.1 GCA_900319595.1 uncultured Bacteroidales bacterium
GAAGACTCCGAAGTTATTATTTGCTCTATCTCGTCCTTGCGACCAAAGAGTACAATATTGTCTTTTACCGAAAGTTCTTCTTTGGCTAATATAGCACCCTTTACTATTGCTTGTGGAGCGAAATCACCCCCCATTGCATCTAAACCTATTTTCATAATCGTAGGATTAGATTACTAATTATCGCTCTCTTTCTTTTCTATTGCTAATTTACCTCTGTAGTATCCACATTCAGGACAAACTCTATGAGATTGATGAACTGCTCCACAATTAGGGCAATTTGCTAACTGTACTCCTTCAACGTGATCGTGTGATCTTCTTTTTGCTGTTCTCGTTTGTGAGAATCTGTGTTTTGGATTTGGCATTTTTTATACAATTTTTAAAATTAAACTATTCTTTTATTAAACTTTTTAGTTTTTCCCATCTTGGGTCAAACTCTTCTTTATCTTTCAAATTTTGTTTATTAACTTCTAAAAGTTTATTTAACATCTCCTCATCACAATCCGACTTCTTTTTATGCACAGGAGCAATAGGAATTTCAACTCTCAATTCTTCATAAATATATTTACTCAAATCTATGTCGTCCTCATTCTCGTCTAGAATCCACTCATTTACATCAATCTCCACAACTCGTTGTTTGTTGTCTAAATGTCCAATTTTAACGTACAAATCACTTTTTTTATCAATTTGTAATGTCATATTCGTCAAACATCTTGAACAATCGACACTTAAAATTCCTTTGATATTAAATTTAAACTCTATAAGACGCTCACTTTTAATAGCACTAACACTTATAGTTGCCTTAATATCATTTACTTCAGTACATTCAAAGAACTCAAATAACTCCTTATCTACTTCAAATTCAAAGGTATTGTTTCCCTTCGACAATTTACTTATTTCTATATTATATTCCTTTGCGTCAAACATAATACCCTAAAATTTGAAGTTGCAAAGATACAACTTTTTTTTTATATAACAACTTTTCCAATTAAAAATTTGATTATTAATTTACACAAAATCATTATTTATAACGTATTCAATAAGATAGGATATAATAATGATACCATAAAAACACGTATTTATAAAATCTACATATAATGAAAAATATCGTATATTTATAAATTTTGAATAAAATATTAGGATATGACCAAAATTTTATATACCTTTGCACCTTGAATGTTGCTAATCAAAATTTTCATTATACTTTGACGCAACAATATGATTTTAAAAGTTGTTTAAACGAAAATAAGAAAATGTTAATATATGAAAAAGTTATTTTTTACGATAATTATGTTTATTGGAATTGTGCCTTATTGCCAAAATACGCAATATCTAAATGATGAAAAACTAACAAAATTCGCACAAGACCTAACAAAATTGCCTTTTACTGAAAGAGATGTTATCAATAAGGCAATCAAATTGTTCGAAAACACATTCCAAGATGATAAAGAGTGTGCAGATTGGGGGTATCAATTGCTTTATTTCTACCATGAGTTATCTTGCGAAGATAAAACTAATACTTTGCATGTACATTGGTCTGACGAGGAAATTCGTGCCTTGAAAATACACGATATTGAGGTGATTGGTGGTATCCGTAGCGGAATGAAAAATTTTGAAAGCGAATATGCCAAATATGGTTACAGGGTATTTTCTTTTGAAGATACTTCTTATTCCGTTGTTGTGCAACCCGGCTATTTGTTTAATAAGTTAGAAAAATACTTGACAGATGATTACCGCATTTATCGCTCACACTGGATAAAGGAATATGATTATCCACCACATTATCAGAAATTCCCTCCATATTGGCACGCAAAGCAAGTATATTCTATCGAAGAAATCATGAATAGAATTAAATGGAGAGATGAACTTTTGGATAGAGTGCCAGATTTCATTCGTAATGACTTGGTTACAAGAGAAATTGAGGAACTTTGTTTCATTGTTACCAAAGGTTTGGAGAATACAAGTATTTATGATGATAAAGGTATAATCAAAAAAGAGTATAAAGATGCCTTACAAACTTATTATCGTGCTCACGCTGAGACTGTTTGGGGTAAATATATGACAGAATTTGTACATCGTTTAGCACTTAATAAATATCGGTTCTCTAATGATATTGATAAATGGGTACTTTCTCAACTTTTCCCTGAAGGTAGAAAGAATATTGACCCACTTTTGAAGTACGAAGACATACTTATAGACAATCTTATGGATTAGAACATCAATTTTACAAAGTTTTATCATAAGAGTATAAGTACAAAAAATCATACTGATACACAGCAATTTAATAATCACAAGAAAAAATTTACTCTTTTCTGAAAATAATAGAATTTTCACAAGAAAGATTTTTTTTAAATCACATATGACAAGATGAAAAAGACATTTGGATTAGTTATCGCATTGGTTTGTTTGTTTAATATCAATGCACAAAAGACTCTTACATTAGAAGACATTTGGCAAAAATACACTTTTCGCCCTAAAGCCATAAGTGAGATTCGTTCCATGGCAAACGGCGAGCATTATTGCATACTTACGCGTAATGGTATTGAACAATACGAATATAAGACGGGAAAGAAAATCGGCTATTTGGTGGATTTCTCCGCACTTTCATTAGATGAAAACTCCATCGTAACGGATTATACCATTAGCAAAGATAATAGAAAAATCCTTTTGGCGACTAACCCTGAGTATATCTATCGTCATTCTTATATCGCCAATTATTACATATACAATTTGGAAGATAAGAGTGTTATTAAATTAAGACAAAATAAGGTAAGGCTTGCCGAATTCTCTCCCAATGCACAAAAAGTTGCTTTTGTTATGGATAATAATCTTTATATTACAGATTTGAATACCATGACAGAACAACAAATAACTTTTGATGGAAAACAAAATCATATTATCAACGCTACAACCGATTGGGTGTATGAAGAAGAATTTGCAATTACCAAGGGTTTCTTTTGGAACAACAGCTCAGACAAGATTGCTTACTATAGATTTGACGAATCTCACGTTAAAGAATATACTATTCCTTTCTATTTAGTGGATAGCATCTATCCAAACAACTATACTTTTAAATACCCTAAGGCTGGCGAAGATAATTCTATTGTTGATATATATATATATGATATTAAAACAAATAAAAGTAACAAAGTAAATGTTCCCGACAATAACGACATATATTTGCCACGCATGTCTTGGACAAAAAATGATAATCAATTATGCTACACTTGGATGAATAGGCATCAAAATGAACTACGCTTATATACTGTAGATGCTTATACGCTCCAATCTAATCTTGTCTTTACAGATACAGACAAATGCTATGTTGAGCAACCTGAAGATGTAATATTTTTAAATGATAAGCATAACGCAATTGTCAAAAGCGAAAGAAATGGCTATATGAATTTATACCTATTAAATATAGATACAAAAAAAGTTACCCCTATTACAACTGGCAATTATGATGTTGCAAATGTTTGCTATATAGACGAAAATGAAAAATGTATCTACTTTACTGCTGCAAGTACATTTTCATATAATAGAGAGTTATTCCGAGTTAGTTTTGATGGGAAAAAACTAACGCAAATTTCAGACAAAAATCGCTTAGGTATCTATACGGCAGAATTTTCCAATAATGGTAAATACTACATTTCTTCCTTTGCAGATGCCTCCACTCCTACCATTTATACTATAAATAATAATAAAGGAAAAGTTTTGGTTACATTGGAGGATAACGAATTTTTGAAAAAACAACTTAATGAGTATAATCTACCTATGAAAGAGTTTTCTTCTTTTACTACTTCATTAGGTGATACTTTGCATTATTGGATTTTAAAACCTAAGGACTTTAATCCAAATAAAGAATATCCAATCTTATTCTATGTATATGGTGGCCCTGGCAGTCAAGAGGTACTTAATTCTCAAGCAAGGTTCTTTGATTATATGTGGTTCAGGTTATTGACAACCAAAGGTTATATTGTGGCTTGTGTTGATGGACGAGGAACGGGTATGAGGGGAAGTTATTTTAAAAAATGCACATATCTGAACCTTGGCGATAAGGAATGTTTTGACCAAATAGAGAGTGCTAAGTATTTTGGCTCACTTCCTTATGTTGATAAAGAAAGAATCGGTATTTTTGGGTGGAGTTATGGAGGTTATATGTCTTCGCTTTGTATTACACGCGGGCACGAATATTTCAAAACTGCTATTGCTGTTGCTCCTGTTACAAATTGGAGAACATATGACAATGTTTATACCGAAAGGTTTATGCGTACGCCACAAGAAAATGCAGATGGTTACGATAAAAACTGTCCTATCAATTTTGCAGAGCTATTAGAAGGCAACTTCTTGTTGATTCACGGTAGTGCTGACGACAACGTTCATTTGCAAAACACAATGAAATTTACTGATGCCTTAATTAAGAATAATAAACAATTTTTACAATTTACTTACCCCGATAAGAACCATTCTATATATGGAGGAAATGTCCGCTACCACTTATACCAAATGATGACTAACTTTATTGAAAAAAATCTTTAATAATTAAAATTATTTAAGGTTTATGAGAAAAGTACCTAAATAACCTTAAAAATAGTACAAAATGTATCAGGAATTTGTAAAATATATTAAAGATAACGCACTGTTTGATATCCATAAAGATAAAATCTTACTTGCTGTTAGCGGGGGTGTTGATTCTATGGTTATGACCGATTTATTTAGACGTCTTAACTGCAAATATGCCATTGCACACTGCAATTTTCACCTTCGTGGAACCGAATCTGACCGTGATGAACAATTTGTAAGTGATTACGCCGCAAAGAATAATATTCTTTTGTTTAAACAAGAATTCGATACATTTGCTTACATGGAAGAAAACAAGAAAAGTTTGGAGATGTCGGCAAGAGATTTGCGTTATGATTGGTTTCAAAACATTATGCAAGAACATGGTTTCAATCTTTTAGCAACAGCACATCATGGGGACGATAGTGCTGAAACTTTTTTGATAAATCTTTTGCGTGGCACGGGAATTGCTGGTCTTCATGGTATACTTCCCAAAAGTAGTAATATTATTCGTCCGATGCTTTTCACCTCTCGCCGAAAAATTGTGGAATATTCAAAAAAACATAATATATCGTATGTTGAAGACTCTACAAACCAAGACAACAAATATACACGAAACAAGATTCGTAATGAAATTGTACCTATTCTAAGAGAGATTTCTCCAAATTTTGACGTCATCATACGCAAAGATATAGAACGTTTAAGAGAGACAGAAGAGATTTTTAGAGTTGTAATTGAAAAGACAAAAAGAGAACTATTGCAAACAAATCAAGGAGTTACTAAAATAGAATTGAAAGCGTTGAAACAACTTTGTCCTATACACATATATCTATATGAAATACTAAGTGAATTTGGATTTAATGAAACAAATATAAACTCTATTTGCGAGGCAATAGATGAAAACAACTCTTCTGGCAAGCAATTTTATAGTGAAAAATATCGCTTACTGATTGATAGAAAGTATCTTCTTATAACAATGAAAGAAAATGAGGATAGTCAAAAAAATTTTTACACGATCAATGACTATCAAAGCAATATTACAATGCCAATAAAACTACATACCGAAATATTGAAAGATTTGAATTTCATAAAAATACCAAAAAGCAAAGGTATTGCCATGTTAGATTATGATAAACTGCAATTCCCTCTAATCCTTAGGCATTGGCAAAAAGGTGATTACTTTATTCCATTTGGATTAAAGGGTAAACAAAAACTATCAGATTACTTTACAAATAACAAATATTCTATTTTAGACAAGGAGCGTCAATGGTTGTTATGTAATGGTGAGGATATAGTTTGGATAGTAAATGAAAGAATTGACGAAAGATATAAGATAACGAACGAAACTAAGATTATATTTAAATTAGAATTAGAATAAATATGTGGATTGTATTTTGTCAGAAAAAATTTATCAATAAGATTCTGGGCAAAAAAATCATAATAACAATACTATCGTTTATGCCCATATTCTTATCGGCACAAAATGCGATTGTCAAAGAAATGATTTCTTTAATCAGCGAAGATAGTATATATAAGAATGTCAAAGACTTAGAAGATTTTCAAACACGTTTTTCTTTTGCTAAAAATAATAAAAAAATTGCAGACTATCTAGCTACAAGATTAACAAATTATGGATTTGAAACTAAAATTGATTCCTTTTATATAGAAAATTGTCCTGTCTGGAAAGATTCTTTGTTTTTTGAAGGTTGGCAATATAATGTTGTAAGCGTAAAGAGGTCTGACAGAAGCACAGATAAGGATTACTCGTTGTTTTTAGGTGCCCATTATGATTGTATTTCAAATATGGACGGCTTTAAAGATTACATGCACTTTGCACCTGGTGCTGACGACAATGCATCTGGAGTAGCTTGTCTGTTAGAATTGGCAAGAATTTGGAATAACTATTGGAAAGATGAACAGTATAATCTAAGAATAGAATTTTATTGTAATGAAGAACAGGGACTTTGTGGCAGTGATGCAAGATTAAAACAACTTGCTTCTAATTGGCAAATTCATCCTTTAGCAATGATAAACTTGGATATGGTTGGTTACGATACAACAAACACAGTTTCTTTGAATTATTATGATGGATGCGACTACTTAACTGAGTTGGCAAGAAAGAATACTTTGCTTTATACAGATTTAAATGTGAATCTGACACAAGAAATAATAGAACGCTCTGATTCCTGGGTATTTTACACTTGGGGATTTGACGCTTTATTTATTTCCGAGAACGATTTTTCTCCATACTATCATACATTGCAAGACTCATCTATATATTTAAATTATCCATATATGAAAAAAATTACTGCACTTACTCTTGCTACTTCATACGAGCTACTGAATGATTACAAAGCAGTGAGTATAGAAAATGTAGAACGTGAGGAGACAAAAATTTATAATGATTCCGAAAAATTATATATACATCTTAATGAAAAAATACCTGCTAAAATTGTTCTTTACAATGTAAATGGTAATATTATTTATAAACAATTCACAAATAATCAATATACTACGATACCCATAAGTGATTTTGAACAAGGTTTGTATATTGTAAACATCATAACAATTGATAATAAGTTTATTAGAAGATTTATTAAATAATTTATTAGTTATGCACTTTTATCAGAAGACATTGCAAACACACCAATAGAAATTTATATAAAATATATTCTTTTGGAATGTCTGCAATATCTATATTGGATAATTTATCTTCTTTTCAAAGAAAGGATTTCTCTTGCCTCATCTGAATTAGCAACCTCTCTACCCAATTCTTTTGCTAAACGAACGACTTTATCTACTAATTCACCGTTGCTATTTGCCAATACTCCTTTGGAAAGATACAAATTGTCTTCAAAACCTACACGGACATTCCCTCCCATTGCAATACCAGCAGCTGCCATTGGGAAAGCATGACGACCAATGCCCGTAACAGTCCAAGTACTTCCAACAGGAATATTATTAACTAACCAACAAAGATTTGGAATCGTGGCAGGAGTGCAACCAAGGACACCAAGGACAAAATTAAACTGCATAGGAGCTGCAGGAACAAAGCCTTTTCGAGCAAGAGTTAAGATACTATCCAAATGCCCCATCTCAAAACATTCATATTCTGGCTTAATGTTGTTTTCAAGCATACGTTTGCCAAAATCTCTCATCATTGGCATTGTATTTTCAAAGACTTCATCTCCGAAATTGCAAGTACCACAATCTAAAGTTGCCATCTCTGGCATAAGTTCTGTAGGTTGCAAACGCTCTTCTGCTGTCATCCCAACAGCACCTCCTGTAGAAGGAATAAGAATTACGTTAGGACATTCTTTATATATGGCATCAATACACTCTTTGAAACGAGCCTTAGATTGAGTTGGCGTTCCATCGTCCTCTCTTACGTGGAGATGAACAATAGCAGCACCAGCATCTACCGCACTTTTAGCCTCACGAACAATTTCTGCCACAGTGTAAGGCACATTTGGGTTTTGTTCTTTTGTAACTTCGGCACCACAAATCGCCGCTGTGATTATAAGTTTTTCCATTTTGATTTCCTATTTGTTATATCTCTGACAGTCTTTTGGAGTTACGCATGTACCAGACGCTCTGCACACTACAATAGGCTCTTTCAATACCTCTGCTGCAGAATCACTAATGTCTGTTCTTGCTGTAATCACTTTTCTTGCCTCAAAAGTCATTTTACGAGAAGTATTACCAACCCTAGTTATCTCTCCATAGGCTTCAATGTAATCTCCTGCATAAACCGGAGCCAAGAACTCCACATTGTCATACGCACAGAATAATCCTTCATCGCCGTCCTGCTTAATAAGTAATTCTGTCGCCACATCACCAAAAAGATTCAACATTCTGGCTCCATCAACTAAGTTACCGCCGTAATGAGCATCATGAGCACTCATTCTTAATCTTATTGTACTTGTTACTTTTTCCATTTTATTTACGCTTTTACTATGTAATCAACAAACAAATAAGGAGTTTTTACATACTCTGGGCGAATCTCTTCAACCTCTTCTTTAACCTCTGCAATAACAAGGTCAGCCGCTGTAGCCATTAGAGGATTGAAGTTCTGCGATGTCCCTCTATACACAAGGTTCCCGAATTTGTCGCAAACAGATGCACCTAACAAGGCAACATCTGCACGGATTGGTTTTTCCAATAGGTACTCCTTGCCATCAACTGTTAATTTCTGCTTACCTTCTTCACAAACTGTTCCAAGACCTGTAGTAGTTAAAAAACCTCCTATTCCTGCCCCACCACAACGTATTTGTTCTGCTAACGTACCTTGTGGAATCAACTGGACTTCCATTTCTCCTGAGATCATCTTTTCTCCGGTTACAGGATTAGTTCCTATATGTGAGGCAATAACTTTCTTAACGCAGTTATTGGCTACTAATAAACCTGCACCATATTCAACAAAAGAAGTGTCGTTGCAAATAATCGTCAAATCTTTTACTTGATTCTTAACCATCTGCTCAATAATCTTGCAAGCAGAACCTGAACCTAAAAA
>ONOZ01000050.1 GCA_900319595.1 uncultured Bacteroidales bacterium
AAAGAAGTGGAATTGATTAAGCGTTTAGGGTTTGACGGAAAGAGTATTATCAATCCTCGTCAAATAGAAATTATTAACGAAGTATTCACTCCGACTGAAAAAGAAATAGAAAAGGCGAAAACTATAGTGGCTGCAATTAAAGAAGCACAAGCAAAAGGTTCTGGTGTTATTGCTGTAAATGGTAAGATGGTCGATAAACCAGTAGTTATAAGAGCAGAACATACTATTGAATTGGCATTAGCAGCAGGAGTTATAACAAAGGAGGATTTGTAATATGAATATAAAAGAAAGAATGGCAGATATACAAAACGTTGCTGCCAAAATGAATAAAGAAACATACAAAGGTGCAGATAATAAAGCTACGACATTTAGAAAAGATTATCAAAAAGAGTCTGCAAAACTTGTAACATTAGAGGAAGCAATCAAACAATCGGGCGTAAAAGACGGAATGACAATCAGTTTTCATCATCATTTTCGTGGAGGCGACAAAGTTGTGAATTTAGTTGTTGATAAATTGGCTCAGATGGGCTTTAAAAATTTACGTTTGGCTGCTTCATCATTGCAAGATGTACATGAACCTTTGATTGAACACATTAAGAATGGAGTAATCACCTCTATTTCTACATCTGGACTTCGCGGTAAATTAGCGGATGCCATATCTCGCGGACTGATGACTGAACCTGTTGTTTTCCGCTCTCATGGTGGCAGAGGAAGTGCCGTAAAGAATGGGGAAGAACATATAAACGTTGCTTTCATTGGTGCATCATCTTCAGACTCTCTGGGTAATGCTTGCGGATTCTCAAGAGGAGAGAATGCTAAAAGTATCTGCGGTTCTTTGGGTTATGCTATTCCTGACGCACAAAACGCAGATAAAGTTATTATCTTGACCGATGATTTGGTACAATACCCGAATACTCCAGCATCAATCAGTGAAAGTTACGTTGATTTCGTGGTCAAAGTTGAAAGCGTTGGTGATTCTTCAAAAATTGCTTCTGGTGCAATTCGCGATACGAAGAATCCACGTGATATTTTGTTAGCAAAACTGGCTGCAAAAGTGATAATAAATGGAGGATATTTCAAAAACGGATTTTCTATTCAAACAGGCTCAGGCGGAGCATCACTTGCTGCTGTAAAGTATATTAGAGAAAGCATGATCGAGCAAGATATTAAGGCATCATTTGCTCTTGGTGGAATTACAGCTCACATGGTTAAGATGTTTGAAGAGGGTTTGATTGAAAAACTTATTGATGTTCAATCATTCGATAAAGTTGCTGCCGAATCCATTCGCGATAATGAAATGCACAAAGAGGCTTCTGCTAACGAATATGCAAGTAAGGACGAAATAGGAAGTGCTACACACTATTTGGACATGGTTATTTTGAGTGCATTAGAAGTGGATATTAATTTTAATGTTAATGTTCTTGTTGGTTCAGATGGTATCATCAGAGGAGCAATAGGTGGGCATCAAGACACGGCGGAAGATGCCGCTTTGTCTATCATTGTTTGCCCTTTGTTGAGAGGTAGAATTCCATGTGTTGTTGAGGAAGTTACAACTTTAATAACTCCTGGTTCAAGCGTTGATGTGATTGTAACTGAATATGGTATTGCTGTGAATCCAAGACGTCCTGAAATAAAGGAAAGATTAGTCAATGCAGGATTAAATATTGTTGATATTCATGACCTGGCACAAAAAGCTAAATCCATCATAGGAGATGCTGACCCATTACCATTTGGCAACAAAGTTGTTGGCGTAGTTATGAACAGGGATGGGAGTGTTTTGGACGTAATCAAAAACATCACTGAATAAAAAAACAGTATTACATAAAGTTGATTAGGGTTATTTGAGGATTATTTATAAACTAAAATCAAACAACTTTAATCAACTTTATTTTTTATAAAACTCCATCATAGGATATTATGTCTATTACATTGGAAGAATTGCTTTTGAGTAGAGATAAGCGGAAACAATTACAAGAATATTTGTTACAAAAATATCAAGGTGGGACTTTGATTTGCTTAACGGTAGTTATGCCTGGAAATAATAAACGTAATGAAAATTCTTTGATTGTTGCAAAAGCGGGTATTAGTGAAGTGGAGAAAAGATTTGATGGTCATATCATATATTCGCAACATAATGATTTACAAACAGGTTATGAGTTTTTCGCAATCACTGATATAGACTCTAATACTTCAAAAAGAATTAGTTGCCATATTGAGGAAAACCATTTTTTAGGACGCTTGTTTGATATAGATATAATTGATGCTAACGGCATACAAATACAAAGAGAAAGCGTTGGTTATGAAAAAAGAAAATGTTTAGTCTGCGACAATGAGGCAAGGTTTTGTATGCGCAACTTCACCCATACACAAGAAGAAATTCAACAAAAAATCTCATCCATGATTGAGAATTATAAACATATTGTACAATAAAAATGTATTCCGAATACGAAATTAGAACAATTCCACTAAGTGTAAAATCTAATAGAGAAAAGGTTGAAAAATTTCTACAACTCAACAATTTACGATTAGATGATGTGGATTACTTTGCAGGAGTCTTTCGTTTAGAAGAGTATGAAATTCTGGCATGCGGTGGTTTGAAAGAAAATTTAATTAAATGTATTGCCGTAAGTGGAGAATTAAAAGGCACAGGACTGAGTAATAGACTGATATCGCATCTTATAAGTATTGCAAATTCAAATGGTTATTCCACAATTAGAGTTTTTACAAAACCGACAAACAAAGATATTTTTACCTCTTTGGGCTTTAATCTGTTGGCAAGTGCAGAAAAAGCAATTTTATTAGAAAACAATTCCCTGCAACTTAATGATTACTTGAACTATTTATCAAAACATTGCAAGCAAGGTACTAATGGATGTATTGTAATGAATTGTAATCCTTTTACTTTAGGACATCAATATCTTATTGAGCAATCGGCACGAAAAGTTGATAATTTATATATAATTCCTGTCAAAGAAGATGTGTCCATGTTTTCATATTCAGAGCGTAAGATGATGATTGAAGAAGGTACAAAACATATAGAAAACACTATTGTCTTAGAAGGAAGTGATTATGCTATTTCAAAAACAACTTTTCCTACTTATTTTTTGAAAGACATAAACGATTTGACAGATTCTTATATCACTTTAGATTTAGATATATTCTGCAAACTCATCGCACCTGCTTTAAATATAAAATATCGTTTTATCGGAAGTGAGCCAAAAGATTTATTAACGAATAGATATAATACTTTAATTCGTCAAATACTTGAACAAAATAACATAAAAGTATTAGAAACTAAAAGATTAGAAAAAGAAAATTGTGCAATTAGTGCTTCAGTGGTACGAAATCAAGTAATAAAAAATTCTTTTCGGAGATTAAAAAATTTAGTTCCGATAATAATTTATCCTTTCTTGATTTCACGTTTAGCCACACAGTCTTTGCAAACAGAATTAGATTTGACTCCAAAACCTGGATTAGTTGACAAACAGGATTCAGGCTCCCACAAAGATATGGATTATGATTTGATGAAAAAAAGTATCAATGCATTGCACCCATATTTTACAAAACTAGCACAATTAGGTTATAGGGAAGATTTACCTTTTGTAAAAGAAATTC
>ONOZ01000201.1 GCA_900319595.1 uncultured Bacteroidales bacterium
CAGAAAAGACATCATTTCGGTATAGGTTTATCTTCTAATCTTTTTGTGGGGGATAAAGCCATTGATGGATTTGCAAGCAAATTAAGGTGGGCAATGGCAGACGTCCCTGTAAACGAAAATAATCATATAGGATTTCATTCGGAAAAGAATTTCGGTATGTTTCTTAGTTATGCCTTTGATATTAACGTGAAGACTCAATTGCAGGTAGCACTAAGATATAATAGCAAAAGTATAGAATATTTGCGGCATTCTCTAGGTAGGAAGGAAGGAGTACATGCGGACTTATCTACTTGTGAAATACCTGTTATGCTAAGATATTCGTTTGTCAAATATAAACAGAATCATATTTTCGGAATACTTGGTACGGGTTTGGACTTTTTTTTAGAACCAAATTCTATGGAGATTAAGACATATTCGGGCTATGGTGTGCCAGATGGAGGTACATTTATGTTGGAAATGAATAGGACAACTAACTTTTTCGTCAATTTTGGATTAGGTTTTAGTTGTGCTTTACCAAAGGGGCAGAATTTAGAATTTGGAATAAGATATAATTGGTATCCAGCAAATGATAACTTCCAATATAAATACTATAATCCAAACAATGTAGGTTATACGTACGAATCCGAAAAGTTTGATAATAATAATTTAGTGGTAACGATTGCTTACTATTTATAGTATAGCAAATATTTTATCATAAATCAAGGTCGTAAAGTAGTTTTGCGACCTATTTTAATCTACTATAATATTGTTATTTTCAACGATTTTTGCGTTTATTTCAAAGAGAGAAGAGATATTGGACGAGGTCAATACTGTTTTTGCTGAATCAAAAAATTGCATCTGTCCATCTTTTAACGCAAGCACATTATCCGAATATTTTAGAGCCAAAGATAAGTCGTGCAAAACTATTAGTATTGTAGTATTTTGTTGTTTTTGAATATTTTTTAATAAATTCATTATCTCTAATTGATGTTTCAAGTCCAAATTAGCAACAGGTTCGTCCAAAAGCATTATACTTGTTTGCTGGGCAAGACTTCTGGCAATAAAAACTCGTTGTCTTTCTCCACCTGATAGGGTATTTATGAGTCTATTACGTAAATGCCAAGTATTGGTTTCTTTCATTGCCTTTTCTACAATAAGAAAATCCTCTTGTTTATCTCTATCCAAAAGTTTTTGATATGGCATTCGTCCCATAAGTACTATTTGCTGGGCAGAAAAATCAAAACTCGTGTCATTAGTTTGAAATACAAATGAAATATGTTGTGCTAACTCTTTGATAGAGTATGAATTAACATTTTTATCATGTACCCTTATTTTGCCTTTTGTGGGTTTGATGGTATTGGATATTAGTTTCAAAAGGGTAGTTTTGCCACTGCCATTCATACCTACAATACTTGTCAGCGTTCCCTCTTTTATGCCAAAGTCTATGTTAGATAATATTGTTTTGTCCTTTACTTTATATTCAATACCTTCTGCCTGAATTATATTCATATTACTTTTTATATAAATATAAAATCGTAACGCTTTTAGAATCTGTATTTTGCTCCAATTAAACCAATAAACGAATATACAGGATATTCATAATAGCGTTGATATTTTTGAAATGCCAAATTTTCTAAATCTAAAAAGAACGCCCAATTTTCATTATATTGATACGATGTCTCCAAATTTACATCTACCATAGCTTTTAATTCGTATTCATCAAGTATATATTTTGCTTTTTGTTTAGTTTTGAATGTTGGCGTTAGGGTTACAAATAATTTGTCATCATATTTGTAAGTTGCTTTCATACTTGCATAGAATTTTGGACAGTACCAAGCCGTTATATCATCGTTACGTTTTACATTTTGGAAAGTTGCATTCAAATTCATTTCAAAAGCATTAGATATATTGAAATGAGTTTCCAATGTTGCATAGTAACGTTTAGCGTTTGCATAGTCTATTTGCATTAAGTTGTAGATTTCTCGTTCGTATATTGGAAGATTATAGAAGAAATGGTGATTTTTCATTTCTGTCATACCGCCTTCCAAAGATATTTGTGCATTCGGAGAAAGTTTTGTTATAATTTTTGCAAACAGATTCTCATTAGCCTCGTCTTGTAACTTAACTGATGGGGTTATAAACGGATTTTCCTTTGTCAGTTCATACAAAGTAGGAAGTTTTTCCTCAGATTTGAACCCTGCGTATATGGAAACAATGTTTTGAATAGCTTCGAATGAAATGGTTGCTGTTGGAAGAATTTGGAAAGAGTTGTAACCATTTATTTTAGGTATGAAAGCAAGCGATGCAAAGAAGTGGAATTTCTTGTAATCAAAGATAAAATAAGGAGCAAAGTTGAATATTGCCCGTCCCTTAGAGAATTTGTTCATATTATCCCACTCGTCTTCAAACCAATGTGTAGTATCGTTTGCCGTTAATATATCGTAAGGTGTATATTTAGAAAAATTGCCCTTATACTTTCTAAAAGCATGGCGATAATCAAACGTCATACCCAAAGTTTGCGTAGTATTACCAAAGAAATGTACCTGTTTATAAGCATCAAGTAAAGCATGCAAATCTAATTCACGCGATTTTAGTTTAGATGTTGTATAATTGAGCGACACAAGAGAAGAAAAATGAAAACTATTTTCCTTTAAACCTCTTTTATATGCTAAATCCAACCCTACATTATGCCACCCTGCACGATA
>ONOZ01000141.1 GCA_900319595.1 uncultured Bacteroidales bacterium
ATAATAAATAAAATGGCAAATTTTTTATCGTTACTATTCGGTAACAAGAGTCAAAGGGATTTGAAAGAGGTACGTCCTATTTTGGACAAATGCCTTAAAGCGTATGATGAGGTGCAGAAATTGACCAATGACCAATTGAGAGAGAAAACTATTGAATTTAAGCAACTCATTTATACAAGTATTAAAACTGAAGAGGAAGAAAAGGCTCAAATTAAGGAAAAGTTAGATACAGATTTTGATATATCTGTTAGTGATAAGCAGAGGTATTACAATAGAATAGAGGATTTGGACAAAAAAATCTATGCTACAACACAAGATATTTTGAATAAAATTCTTCCGGAGGCTTTTGCGGTTGTTAAAGAAACAGCCAAACGTTTTTTTGATAGCGAAGAAGTGGAAGTTACGGCAACAGATTTTGATAGAATGTTAGCGGCAAAAAAGGATGCTATTCGTATAGAGGGCGACAAGGCTTATTATAAGAACGAATGGATGGCTGGAGGCAGTATGATTCATTGGGATATGATTCATTACGATGTTCAATTGATAGGAGGTACTATTCTTCATCAAGGAAAGATTGCAGAGATGGCTACCGGAGAGGGAAAAACTTTGGTTGCGACACTTCCTATATATTTAAACGCACTTCCAGGTAAAGGTGTGCATGTTGTAACAGTCAATGATTATTTAGCAAAGCGTGATAGCGAATGGATGGGGCGTTTGTTTGAATTCCATGGATTGAGCGTGGATTGTATAGATAAACATGAGCCAAATAGTGAAGCAAGACGCAATGCTTACAATAGTGATATTACATACGGAACCAATAATGAGTTTGGTTTTGACTATCTTAGGGACAATATGTGTAACAATGTCAGTGAAATTGTTCAAAGAGAGCATAATTACGCCATTGTCGATGAGGTTGATAGTGTGCTTATAGATGACGCACGTACCCCTTTGATTATTTCAGGCCCTACTCCTAAGGGAGAAGACCAAGAATTTGATAGATTCTGCCCTATAATTGAGAAACTTTACAATGCACAGCGACAAGAGGTAACACAAATTATTGCAGAAGCACGAAAAATATTAGAAAATCCGAATAAAGATGCAAAACAAGAGGCAGAGGGCGGAAAACTATTATTGAGAGCTCACCATGGATTACCTAAAAACAAGGCTTTAATAAAACTGCTGAGTGAATCAGGTATGCGTTCTTTGATGCTGAAAACAGAAAATTTCTATATGCAAGACCAAAACAGAGAAATGCATATAGTAGATGACGAGTTGTATTTCGTAATTCAAGAGCAACACAACACAATAGAATTAACGGACAAAGGAATGGAGTTTTTGTCTAAATTAGGAGAAGACCCTAAATTTTACATTCTACCAGATGTTGGTTCGTTACTTGCAGACTTAGACAAAGAATCTTTATCCGATGTTGAAAAAGCACAAAAGAAAGACGAGATTATGCAGAATTTTGCCGTACAAAGCGACAGAGTTCATACTATAAATCAACTTTTGAAAGCGTATGCCTTATTTGAAAATAATGTTGAGTATGTTGTAATCAATAATGAAGTAAAAATTGTTGATGAGCAGACGGGTCGTATAATGGAGGGCAGACGCTATTCTGATGGATTGCATCAAGCAATAGAAGCAAAGGAAAAAGTGAAAGTTCAAGCGGCAACTCAGACTTATGCTACCATAACTTTACAAAACTACTTCCGTATGTACAAAAAACTTGCGGGAATGACGGGTACTGCAGAGACTGAAGCAGGAGAGTTTTGGAATATCTACAAATTGGATGTCGTAACTATACCAACTAATCGTCCTGTTGTACGTAACGACCAAGAAGATTTGATATACAAAACCAAGAGAGAGAAATTTGCTGCAGTAATTGGGGAGGTTGAAAACCTAAGAAACCAAAATCGTCCCGTACTTATTGGTACTGTTGATGTGGAAACTTCAGAGTTGTTGAGTAAGATGTTAAAACTTCGCCGTATTCCTCATCAGGTGTTGAATGCTAAACTGCACCAAAAGGAAGCAGAGATTGTTGCTTTGGCTGGAAAAGCAGGGGCAGTTACTATTGCAACCAATATGGCAGGACGTGGAACAGACATCAAGTTAGGCGAAGGAGTTAAAGAGGCGGGCGGTTTGGCTATCATTGGTACAGAAAGGCATGAATCTCGCCGTGTGGATCGTCAGTTAAGAGGTCGTGCAGGAAGACAAGGAGACCCGGGTTCTTCTCAGTTCTTTGTGTCGTTGGAGGACAAACTTTTAAGATTATTTGGTGGCGAGAGAATGATTAGAATGATGGACCGCTTGGGTATTCAAGAGGGCGAGGTTATCCAACACTCTATGATGACTAAGAATATAGAGAGAGCCCAAAAGAAAGTGGAGGAAAATAACTTTGGAATACGTAAGCGTTTGTTAGAATACGATGATGTTATGAACAATCAACGTACTGTTATCTATACCAAACGACACAATGCCCTTTATGGCGACAAATTGGCTATTGACATATCAAATATGATGTACGATTGTATAGCCGTTTTGATAGATAATAGCGAAGAGTATGAGGATTTGAAATTTGAATTTATGCGTACTTGTGGTTTTGAATTTCCAATAGACGAAGATACATTCAATCATACAAAACGCTCCGAAATTAAAGACAAAGTATTCGATGCTGTTTATACATATTATAAGGATAGAATGGATAAAATAGCATTTTTAGCATTTCCATTCGTTAAGAATCTAGTTGAGAGCAATGCTACAAGATACGAAAATGTTGCATTTCCTATAACAGACGGTATAAAGACATTGAATACCATTGCTCCTATCAAAAAATCTTACGAGACAGCAGGTAAAGAGATTGCATTGAGTGTTGAAAAGAGTATTACTTTGCAAATAATAGATAATGCATGGAAAGAGCATTTGCGTGCTTTAGATGATTTGCGTCAGAACGTACAAAATGCTTCTTACGAGCAGAAAGACCCGTTGATTGTCTATAAAATAGAGTCGTTTAACTTGTTTGAGCAGATGCTTATGGATATTAACAAGGAGATTACTTCTTTCCTTTGCCGTGCAGCATTACCTTTGCCAGAGGAGACTATGCGTCAAAGCGATGATGTGCAGACCGACCAAAGAGGAATCAAGGCTTCAAGAGAGGATATTCAACAAAGAAGGCAACAATTAGCAACAAACGGCGAACCGCAAGAGAAACGCCAACCTGTTCATGTAGAAAAGAAAGTTGGACGAAACGATCCATGTCCGTGTGGTAGTGGAAAAAAATATAAGAATTGCCACGGCAGAAACGGCGAAGAATAACAAAACAATTATACATTACAAACAGCATATTGTATATGATTATACTTTATGCTGTTTTCCTTTTTTTGAAGGTATAGAATAGGGGATATACAAAAAAATTCAAAAAAAAGTTTTATCGTTATATATATTTTCGTTACCTTTGCAAGTTGAAATGATTTGATATTTGGTTTAATATATAAAAAAGTAAATGATATGGAATATTTAAAACTTTTTGTATTTGCAGTATTTGTTAGTAATGTTGTACTATCTCAATTTTTGGGTATATGTCCTTTTTTGGGTGTATCCACAAAGGTAAGCACTGCATCAGGTATGGGTATGGCAGTAGTATTTGTTATGGTTATTGCGACATTAGTAACATTTCTTATTCAACATTGCATATTAGACCCATTAGGATTAGGCTTTTTGCAAACCATTATGTTTATTTTAGTAATTGCATCATTGGTCCAAATGGTAGAAATTATTTTGAAAAAAATCTCTCCTGCTTTGTATCAAGCATTAGGAGTGTTTTTGCCATTGATTACTACTAACTGTGCAGTATTAGGTGTAGCAATTTTGGTAATTCAAAAAGATTTCAGTTTATTGCAAGGACTTGTTTATTCCATATCCATTGCGTTGGGATTCACAATAGCATTGGTTTTGTTTGCAGGCATTAGAGAGCATTTGGAATTGGTAGGTGTTCCAAAAGGAGTTAAAGGTACGCCTATAGCATTGATTTCTGCTGGAATACTTGCAATGGCTTTTATGGGCTTTGCAGGTTTAGTAAAAATCTAATAACGTCAAAATCAAACTATTCAAAGGATTATGACAAACAAAGACGCCAATAAGCAACTAATAAAAGGTTTGAAAGCAAAAAAACGCAAACCCTCTTGGCTAACACGTTATAATAGAAGAAGATTAGTTGAAAAAATTGTCTTGGCATTGAAAGAAGAAAAGATAAAACGTGCATTTGCTCATGCAGATTTTGTTTCGGCTATAGAAAAACGTCCAAAATCCATAGTAATATATGTAGAATTTGCTCCTAATGGCAAAGAGGGTATAGCAAATAGTATTGATGCTAAGATGGATACAAAATTTACTAAACATAAAGTCAATATAATTGATATAAAAACACTTTTGCCAGCAATAAAAGAATCAATCTTTAAGGAATTAACACAAATACTTTAATTATATAACATATAGCATGTAGTTGTCAGACATATAAAAGGTACTACTTGTTAAATACTTGATATTATATAAGATATGAAATTGTCGGTTGTAATAATCACTTTAAACGAAGAGAAAAATATTGGACGCTGTTTGCAATCCGTTAAAGAGGTTGCAGACGAAATTGTAGTCGTAGATAGTTTTTCTACCGACAAAACAGAAGATATTTGTAAAGGATTTGCAACAAAGTTCATTAAGCATAAATTTGAGGATTATGTGTCCCAAAAACAATTTGCTGTTGAGCAGTGCAGTTTTGATTATGTGCTTAGTATAGACGCCGATGAGGCTTTGGACGAAACTCTTAAGCAAGAAATTTTGAATATAAAATCAATTCCTACCAATAATAATAGTCATAATTTGGCAGATGCTTATGCTTTTAGACGTATAACTAACTATTGTGGCGAAAGGTGGATAAAGCATTGCGGTTGGTACCCGGATTGGTTAGTTAGATTGTTTAACAAAAACAAAGGTACATTTCAAGGAATTTATATTCACGAGAAGGTTAATTTGCCAGAGTCAAGTAAAATTGTAAGATTGTCAGGACATTTATTGCATTATTCGTATTATACTATCAACGACCATATAGAGCAGATTCGTAAGTTTACAGATTTAACCGCTTTATCGTACGTCAAACGCAAAAAGACAATTTCTCTGGCTGGAGTTATGATTCGTCCGTTTTGGACTTTTATTCGCGAGTACATTTTGCAATTAGGTTTTTTGGACGGTTATAGTGGTTGGAAGATTTGCAAAATGTCAGCCTTTGCAACGTTTATAAAATATGTTAAAGTTAGAGAATTACAAAAGCACAATAGCAATAGCGAGAACTGATGCAATAGGGGATTGTGTAATGACCCTGCCAATTTGTGGTATTCTTAAAAAGTATTTTCCCTTATCAAAAATTGTTTTCATAGCATCTACATATACCAAAAGTATTATAGAAAGTGATACGAATATAGATGAATTTATTGATTGGACTCTACTAAAAGCAAAGACACAAGCCGAGCAAATTGAATTTTTAAGACAAACACAAATAGATTGTCTTATATTTGCTTTTCCAAATAAAGAACTTGCAAAAATAAGCAAACGTGCAAATATTCCTATTCGTATTGCTACCTCGCACAGAATATATAATTGGTTATATTGCAATCGATTGGTAAATTTCTCTCGTAAGAATTCTTCTTTGAATGAGGCACAACTTAATACCAAATTACTAAAACCACTATCAATTACCGAAGATTACACATTAGAGCAGTTAGCAGATTTTATTGCATTCAAACCAAAAGAAACCGATTGCAAATATAAGGAATTTTTGAATAAAGATACATTCAATATAATACTACACCCAAAAAGTCGTGGTTCTGGTCGTGAATGGCCACAGGAATATTATCAAAATCTTATCAATCTACTTGACCATAGGTTTAGAATTTTCATTTGTGGGCGAGAAAAAGAAATGGAAGGTGTTAGTTTTCAAGGCGATAATGTGATAAATCTTGTTGGCAAAATGAGTTTGGAACAATATATTGACTTTATTGCTCATAGTGATATGTTGATTGCTTGCTCCACAGGTCCATTACATATTGCAGCTATCAGTAGTATTCATGCCGTTGGGTTGTATCCACCAAAGAAGAACATAGACCCACAGCGTTGGTATCCGCTTGGCAAAAAGGTTAAGATATTTTGTTATGACAAGCCCAATTGTGAGCAATGTAAAAAAACGACTTCTTGCCAATGTATGTTGAAAATAACACCGCAAGAAGTCGCCGAATATATTTTTAGTGTGAATAACCTGAAATAAAATAGATTATACCAAAATTTCTCTTACTTTTCCCTCAATTTCTTCTGCAAGTTCAGGATTGTCCTTCAAAAGATTCTTTACTGCATCTCTACCTTGTGCCAATTTACTTTCTCCATAAGAGAACCACGAGCCACTTTTCTTTATTATATTGTTTTCTACTGCTATGTCCAAGATTTCTCCTAAACGCGAGATGCCCTCTCCAAACATCAAATCAAATTCAACTGTTTTGAAAGGTGGTGCTACTTTGTTTTTTGCCACTTTTACTTTTACTCTATTACCCAAAACCTTGTCGCCGTCTTTGATAGAAGTAGATTTTCTTATGTCTAAACGTACAGAAGAGTAGAATTTCAATGCGTTACCACCTGTTGTTGTTTCAGGGTTGCCATACATGATGCCTATCTTCTCACGTAACTGGTTTATAAATATGCAACAACATTTAGTTTTGCCTATGGTTGAGGTCAATTTACGTAAGGCTTGCGACATCAATCTTGCTTGCAATCCCATTTTACTATCTCCCATCTCACCCTCTATCTCACTTTTTGGAGTAAGTGCAGCAACGGAGTCAATAACTATAATATCAATAGCACCAGAAGAGATAAGATTCTCTGCAATATCCAAAGCCTGCTCTCCATTATCGGGTTGAGAGATATAAAGATTGTCTATATCCACTCCAAGTTTTTGTGCATAGAAAGCATCAAAAGCATGTTCGGCATCTATAAAGGCTGCAATTCCTCCTTGCTTCTGAGCCTCTGCAATACAATGCGTTGCCAATGTTGTTTTACCCGAAGATTCAGGTCCGTAGATTTCAATTATTCTACCCTTTGGCAATCCGCCAACACCCAATGCAATATCCAACGAAAGACTGCCCGTAGGTATCACCTCCACTTTATCGGAAGTATGGTCGCCAAGTTTCATTATAGACCCTTTGCCGTAACTTTTTTCTATCTTATCTAACGCAGAGGTAAGGACTTTTAATTTCTCTAATTTTTCAACTTGTTTTGTATCAACATTTACTTCTTTTGCCATTTTTCTATGTAAAGTTTTATTTTTATATTTGTCTGCAAAGTTACAAAAAATTATTTTAATTAAAAAAAATTTGGTGGTAAAGAATTTTTTTTATATCTTTGCAAAATGAAAAATCGTGCTGAAAAACAATGATTTAGAAAAAAGTGGAATAATCAGCGTGATTATTGAA
>ONOZ01000086.1 GCA_900319595.1 uncultured Bacteroidales bacterium
CTGGCGTTTATACTATTAAAGTAAATAACCAAATACAAAAACTTGTAATTGAATAAGGATTGGCTAAGATTATCTAAGGTTTCCTAATGTTACTGACATAGGGAAACCTTATTTACTTTTATATAATTATGGCTGTGGCTATTCTTAGCGGTATCTTTTATTCATAAACAACCTATTAGAACTAAAAAGCGATTGATGAAGTTTATCACCAATCGCTTATTATTTATACGTATTTGTATATGGAAAGATTAAAGTTTGTTATCTGCAATTTCTCTTCCTGCTCGAAGGGCTTTTATATTGGCATTAACAATATCTTCTCCCTTTTTTGCAAAGTTTTGTTTAACAGCATCCTCTAACTTTTCAATATCAATTTTCAGATACTTGCTTGCTGCTCCCAGAACAACCATATTAACTCCTTTAGGGTTGCCTATTTCTTTTGCAATCTTAGTAAAATCGTGGAAAATATGGTTAGGAATTTTGTTAATTTCCTTTTCAACCTCTTCCATTGGCGGATAGTTAGGAATATTTACGAAAGGATTTGAATCTGTTATAATCCAACCGTCTTTTTTATTCAAAAAATTAACATATCGCAAAGCCTCCATTGGTTCAACAGACAAAATAAGGTCGCATTGTCCCTCTGGAATAAGGTCAGATGAGATAGGCTCATCACTCAAACGCAGATGTGATTGAACATCTCCACCTCTTTGGCTCATACCGTGAGTTTCTGCTTGTTTCATATACATACCCATCTCAAGGGCTGCTTTAGATATGATGGCTGCACTTGATAATGCTCCCATACCTCCAACTCCGCACAATATTATATCTATTTTCATCTTTTTGCTCTCCTTATTTTTGATTCATTTTACGTTTTTTAACTGCCCAAACAACACAATCTCTTCTTGGAATAATAACGCTAACTCCCTTATAAGCAAGTTCCTCCTTAATAATTTTCACGTTTTCTTCGTGATTCTTTGCCAAAGGAGAAATAACCCTGATATGAGCAGGATCAACTCCTATACCAGCACAAATACTTTCAATTCTACCTGTTGCAGATGATTTTTGCGAACCCGTCATAGCGGTAATGTCGTTATCAAGTATCATAACCGTTACAGGAATATTATCAACACAACAATCCAATAAGCCTGTCATACCACTATGAGTGAATGTGCTATCACCAATTACGGCAACTGTTGGTTTCAAATCCGCCTCGGCAGCACCTTTTGCCATTGTAATTGATGCTCCCATATCAACAGTAGAATAGATTGCGTTAAATGGTGGTAAAGCCCCCAATGTGTAACAACCAATATCTGAAAATACTCTGCTATCACCAAATTCTTTCATTGCCTCATTCAACGCAAGATAAGAATCTCTGTGAGGACAACCATCGCAAAGTTTAGGAGGACGAGGAGCAACAACTTCTGGTATCTCAAAACCGCCTTCTACCTCTATGCCTACTGCTTTTGCTACACTATTTGGCGATAATTCTCCATCTCTTTGTATTGTTCCATCTAAACGTCCGTGAATTGGTTTATTTGTCTTTAACAATCCTTTTATCAATCTCTCATAAATAGGTTGTCCTTCCTCAATTACTAACAATTCCTCGCTCTCGTCGTAAAGTTTGTGCAAAAGATTTTCCGGCATTGGGTATTGAGAAATTTTCAAAACGCTATAAGGACATTTTCCTGCTTTGAAATTTTCCATCAAATAATTATATCCCAAACCGCAAGCAACAATGCCAAGTTTTTTATTTTCTCCTTCTGTCAAACAATTAAAACCTTTAGTTTCGCTTTCTTTCATAAGGTCTGCTTGTTTTGCAATAACAGCCTTATAATGTCTTTTTGCATTGACAGGAAGTAATATATATTGACGCTTATCTGTAGGAAGTGTCAAATCATTTTGTTTTCTAACGCTTTCTTTTCGCACAACTGCTGCACGGGAATGAGCCAAACGAGTAGTAACACGTATCATTACCGGAGTATGATAAGTTTCTGATAACTCAAAGGCATAGTGTGTCATATCGTAAGCCTCTTGTTGATTTGAAGGTTCCAAACAAGGAATCAAAGCAAAGTCTGCATATTGACGAGAATCTTGTTCATCTTGTGAAGAGTGCATGGAAGGGTCATCTGCTGCTATATAAACTAAACCTCCGTTAGCACCTGTAATTGCTGAATTCATAAAAGGGTCAGCAGCAACGTTCATTCCAACATGTTTGCAACAAAACATAGCACGTTTGCCCGCATAAGACATACCTATTGCGGCTTCCATGGCAGTCTTTTCGTTACAAGCCCAGTTGCTTCTTATCCCTAATTCTTTTGCTTGTTTTGAATCTTGTATGTATTCCGTTATTTCTGTAGATGGAGTACCAGGATAAGCAAACACTCCCGATAATCCTGCATCAATAGCGGCCTGAGCAATAGCTTCATCGCCCAATAAAAGTAATTTATCCATAATATTTCTTTATATTTTTAATAATAACTGTTCCCCTTTGTCTATAAAAACGTTGCAAAGTTATAACTATTTTTTTAGATATGCAAATAAATCATTTTTTATTACCTCCAATCCTATTACTTACTAATTTTGCTATTACTAAAAAGTAAAAGGATTTAATAATATTTATAATCGTTTATTTTGTATTTATTAAAAATTATGTATCTTTGCATCGTAAAAAACATTCATTTGCAATGAAAATTAACATTTGCCAATATAATTATCTTGCAACAAATATAGAGGGAAATAAGACAAATATAAAAAAAGTTTTATTGTCCAATGAGGATAATGTATTGAATGTTTTTGGTGAAATGTCCTTATCTGGCTCGCCTCTTTACAATAGAACTCTATACAACAACATATATAAAGAAACTTCTTTGGCTGGAGATGAACTTTGTTTAACCAAAAAATCTTTTATTATTGGCACTCCTGCCGAAAATAAAGGATTGTACTACAATAGTTTGGTCTTTGTAGATAAAGGAGAAGTAAAGGCATTAGCCACAAAGAGAAATCTTTCACGGTTTGATGACAATTATTCCTTTGGTAACGGCATTGAAGTTGTTGAGTTTGAGGGTAAAAAGATTGCTTTTGGTTTTTATGAAGATATTTTTAATTTCTATCAGCGTAAAGTCCATGTCGATACCATTATTTTAGTAAATAACGTATTATTTGACAAAGATTATAACAATGAAATTGAAACAGAATTGTCCTCTTACGCAAAACGTCTAAAAAGTAATATTGTTTTCGTTAGTCGTATTGGTGCAGAAGGAAATTTTGTCTATCAGGGAGGCAGTTTTGTTATGAATCGCTACGGCGAGCTAATAAAAAAACTTTCTGAATTTGAACAACAAAACATTATCATTGATACCGAGTGCAACAATGTAAAAAATCTACTCCCCAAAATAGAATACGAAGAAAGAATATTTCATGCTTGTGTTCTGGGAATCAAGGATTACTGGCGTAAAAGCAGGATAAAAAAAGCGGTTATCGGACTTTCTGGTGGTATTGACTCCGCGTTGGTTGCCCCATTGGGAGTTGCGGCATTGGGAAAGGAGAATGTGATCGGTATTTTGATGCCAAGCGAATTTTCTTCCTCACATAGTATAAGCGATGCAATAAAAACAGCGGAAAATTTAGGAATTAAACACTATAATATATCTATTCAAAATCTTTTTGAGGCAAGTAAAGAAACTCTTAAAGAACTTCTAAGTATTGAAGCACAAGATACAACGGAGGAAAACTTACAAGCCCGTACGCGTTGCATGATTGTGATGGCGTTTGGCAATAGATTAGGTGCTGCCATGCTAAATACTTCTAATAAGAGCGAAAGTGCAGTCGGTTATGGCACACTGTACGGAGACGATTCTGGGGCATTGGGTCCTGTGGGCGACCTTTACAAGGAGGATATTTATCGTTTGGCTCGTTGGATCAATACAGCAAACAACGAAGGCAGGTTGCAAAAATTTTTTGAATACAGAGGCGAATACCTTATCCCACAATCATCTATTGAAAAGGCACCTTCGGCAGAGTTGCAACCAAATCAGAAAGATAGCGACTCTCTACCTGAATATGACATATTAGATAAGATAATCAAAGACCATATTGAAAATCATCTTTCTAAACAAGAGTTGATTCAAAAGGGATATAACGAAAAGGACGTGGAGCGTGTGCTTCATCTTTACAATATAAATGAATGGAAACGCAGACAAGAAGCACCTGCTTTAAGACTAAGTAAA
>ONOZ01000093.1 GCA_900319595.1 uncultured Bacteroidales bacterium
AGGAGTGTATTATATAAAGGTAGGCGATACAACTCAGCAATTGGTTGTAGAATAAAGGTAAGATATAATAAAAAAATAAAAAGGTGTGGAGCAACAAAAACTTCGCACCTTTTGTTGTTGCCAATAAAAGAAATTTTGTAAATTTGCATCTATAATATATAAACTTATGGTGAATGTATAAAGAAGAAGATTTTAATAATGAATACGTGCTGCAAGTAGCAAAGAAAATGTGTGTCGCTGCACGAACCGCCCCCAAAGCACGTGGCACGGACAATTTGGTAATAAGAGTTTGCGACAAAAAAGACATTGCAAAAATCTCTAAACAATTAGTCAAAGATTACAAAATGACAGACGGTAAAGAAGAGTTTTTGTTAAGAGATTCAAAAAACATATTGTCAGCCAACTATTTAGTGCTAATTGCAACTAAAAACTCACCATTGGGATTGAATTGTGGCTATTGTGGATTTGAAACCTGTGCCATGAAAAACAAAACAAACAAAAACATACCTTGTTTTTTCAACTCTGAGGACTTAGGATTGGCTATTGGTAGTGCAGTTTCGGTTTGTGCTGACGCAAGAGTAGATAATCGCATAATGTTTTCAGCAGGTAGGGCAGCATCAAGGTTAAATATGGTAGAAGGTTGCATACAATGTTTAGCAATATCGTTATCTGCCGAAGCCAAAAATCCTTTTTTTGATAGAAAATAGCAAAATCTTTGTATCAAAACAGAAATTTCTATTAACTTTGCGATAGTAATAAATTAAAAATTTTAAATATTATGGCAAAATTCATTTTAGAGGCACTTCCTTATGCAAAAAACGCTTTGGAACCTCATATCAGCGAAAGAACTTTGGACTTTCATTATGGCAAACACCATCAAACGTATGTAGATAATCTTAATAAATTGATTGAAAATACGGATTTTGAAAATCTTCCTTTGGAGGCAATCGTAAAAACTTCGCAAGGAGGCATTTTTAATAATGCGGCACAAGTTTGGAATCATACATTCTATTGGAACTGTCTAACACCTAATCCTAAAAGTGAGCCAACAGGTAATCTAATGGACGCTATTGTAAGAGATTTTGGCACTTTTGCAGACTTTAAAGCAGAATTCTCAAAACAAGCAACTGGACTATTCGGTTCGGGTTGGTTATGGTTGGTAAAAAATAGCGATAACAAATTAGAAATAGTTGCAAAAACAAATGCAGGTAATCCATTGACAGAGGGCAAATCTCCGATTATGGTCATAGATGTGTGGGAGCATGCTTATTATCTTGACAAACAAAACGCAAGAGCAAAATATATAGAATCCTATTGGGAAATTGTGAATTGGGAATTTGCAGAAAAGAACTTTGAAATGTAATTTTTTTGTTTCCAATTTCGCTTATATTCGGTATGTATTTGTCGTTATATGAATATATACCGAATTATCTTTTTAATACCTTATAATGCTTTGTAGATTCTCCCGGGTTTGGACATAATTACATCACACAATTCCATATTTAGTAATGCCGAAGACAACTCATTAGTACTAACTCCCATTTCTATTAACAAGGTATCAATGTCCAATTCTCCTTTTTCTTTTAGTTTATAATAGATTCTCTTTTCCAAACCTGATAAATCGCTACCTTTATCTTTTGATTTTTCATATATGGAATGCGATGTATCATTTTTATCCCACGACATAACCTTTTCTATAATAGACATATTGGAAAGTATATGCGAACGATTAGATTCTATAAGAAAATTGCAACCCTCAGAGTTTATGTCATCTATTCGTCCCGGTACAGCAACAACTTCTCTATCATAGTCGTTAGCAAGTTTTGCCGTCAGCAATGCTCCTCCTTTTTTTGATGCCTCCACAACAATAACAATATCTGAAAGTCCTGCAATTATTCTGTTTCGTGCAGGAAAATTAGTCGGCAGCGGTTGTGTTTTAGTGAAATACTCTGTTATCAACCCTCCGTTTTGTTCCTGTATCTTTTGTGCCAAAGAAAAATGTTCTCTTGGATATATCCTATCAAAACCCGTTCCCATAACTGCAAAAGTGGGTATGTTTTTATTTAAACAACTTGTATGTGCAATGGAGTCTATTCCGTATGCAAGACCCGATATGACAATAGCACCTAATTGTTGTAATTCATCTGTAACTTGCTCTACGATA
>ONOZ01000016.1 GCA_900319595.1 uncultured Bacteroidales bacterium
ATTCCACTTTTTTCTAAATCATTGTTTTTCAGCACGATTTTTCATTTTGCAAATTTACAAAAAATTTTTGAATTGACCAAATTTTTATCCTTAATTTTGCAAAATATTAGTTGCTTTTGATATTGGAAATTGTAGTTCTTTCAATTAAATTGTAATCGTAGGGGGATTATCTATCTTAATAGGTTATACGGGATCGACATCTATTGATATGCGAATCTGGTTATTGGCTTTTATTGCAAGAAATTCCTCGTTATATTCCTTTAAATACTGCTTGGCTTTGAAATATGATATATTTTTTTCTATTTTTAGCCAAATCTCCATAGCGTAAAGGTTTTTTATTCTTGCAATTATAGGAGTTTGCGGACCGAACAACCTTGCTGCAAAGATTTTATGTAGATTACGTGCATATTCCACACTCTTTTTCTCTATAAACTCTTTATCTTTGTGTTGTAAGACAATCTTTATCATTCGACAAAATGGAGGAAAATTCATCATTTGCCTTTCCTTTATTTGCAGTTGATACATATGCTCGTAATTTCTATTCTTTACGTCTTGCATAATTAGATGTTGAGGTTCGAAAGTCTGAATCAAAACCTTGCCTTCTGCTGTTTTTCTTCCCGCTCTGCCACTTACTTGGGTTAATAACTGAAAAGTACGTTCAAAAGCCCTGAAATCGGGATAATGTAACATAGTATCAGATGCCAAAACACCAACAAGTGCAACATTATCAAAGTCTAAACCTTTTGCAATTATTTGAGTGCCACAAAGAATATCTATTTTGTGAGAGGCAAAATCGTTTATAATATTGATATATGCGTTTTTTGTTCTTGTGGAGTCCAAATCCATACGTTTGACTTTTGCTTTTGGAAAATATATTTGTGCTTCTTCCTCAATCTTTTCTGTCCCCATGCCGACCAACCTTATTGAATGGGAATGACATTGAGGGCAGTAACTTAATGTAGTTGTATGATAGCCACAATAATGGCATTCCAAGTTTTGACTTTCTTTGTGTAGGACTAACGAAACATCGCAATTAGGACATTTTGGTATGTATCCGCAAACATTACATTCAATATGTGGTGCGTAACCTCTTCTATTTTGGAATAAAATTACTTGTTTATTTTGGTTTAGTGCATTGGTTATTTCGTCATAAAGTCTTTGGGAGAAAATGCCATATGTAATTTTTTCCTTTATTGCTTGTTTCATATCCACAAGTTCTATCTTTGGCAATGGTAAATCAAAATATTGTTTAGTAAGAGTATGCAACATGTAGCGTTTTTTAGGAGAAATTTGATTATCGTTGCTACACATAAACATAGTTTCTACATTTGGTGTGGCACTGCCTAATATGGTTTTAGCACCGAATAGTTTTGCAAGATACAAAGCACAATCTCTGCCGTTATAATGTGGTACGGGTTCATTTTGTTTATAGGAAGTATCGTGTTCTTCGTCAATTATAACGAGTTGAAGATTTGTAAATGGTAGAAAAACAGATGAACGAGAGCCAAGTATTATTTGAAATCTCTTGTCTTTGTCATTTGTCATTGTCCTTTGCCATATTTCTGCTCGTTCGGTTGTAGAAAACTTTGAATTATATGTTACTACTCTGCTACCAAAGTATTTTTCTAAGCGTTTTATTAGTTGTGTTGTAATAGCAATTTCTGGGAGCATATACAATACTTGCTTGGTAGGTTCTTTTTGGCAAGTGCTTTGCTTTAATACTTTATCTATTAGTTTTATATATATTTCAGTTTTGCCACTGCCTGTAACACCATGAATCAAATGCGTATCTATTGCCTCCCAATTATTTATTATATTATCAAACACTTTTTGTTGCTCCTCGTTCAGTTGAATATCAGAGGCGTTATGTGTTTGTACATTACTTTGCAAACGTGATACCTCAGAGGATTGCTTAACAAAAATATTTTTTTCAAGTAAGGTTGCAATAGTTGAGGCGTTACATCCATTATCTATAAGAATTGATTTTTTTATGACTCCTATTTGTTTAGCCAATGCCAAATATTTCAAAATTACCTCCACTTGCATTTGAGAGCGTTTGCTTTTATCTAAACTATCAAGCAATTTTCGTAATTCTTCTTTATCTTCGTACAAAGGATTAAGCGAAATGAAAGTTTCTTTTTTAGGGGTGTATCTATTCAAAAGTTCTTCGTCTGTAATAAGTACATCTTTGCGTATTAGTTGAGTTATGTTTTTCAAAATATCATTGCTACTTGCCTCAATTTTAATATCTTCCAACGCAATTTTCTCTTTTTTTGCAACAATATTAAATATTGCTAATTCCTTTGCATTCAAATCCGAAATATCCGCATTGAAATATGGAGAAACGGTTACTATGGTTTCACTTTTCAAACGCAATGAGGCAGGCATAGCAGCAGTTATCACATCTCCAATATAAGCAATGTAGTAGTCGGCAACCCATTTGAAAAACTCTATTTGCTTTTCTGTTACAATAGGTTCATTGTCTATAATATCTAAAATATATTTTATTGAAAAAGTATTTGATGTAGATATTTGGGTATTTGTTTGTTCCTCTATTTTATTGCCTTGATATTGTTTTATATTAACAACTATGGCAGAGTAGATACGATTACGTAACTGAACTACAACTCTTTGTCCTATTTTTATTTTGTTTTGTAATATTTCTGGTACGCGATAAGTGTAAGAATAGGGGAGATGTAACGCTAATATCACATCTGCAAACATTCCCAGTTCATTTTGTTTGATAGACCCCTCCATATTGTTTTGCAAAGTTACGAAAAACTTTAGATACTACAAAAAAAGAAAACCTCCTAAGAAATTTTCTTAAGAGATTTTCTTGTAAGATGGTTATTATCTGCTATTTATTAGTTTTCTTTTTTCTCCATCTCTTCTTTTAATGATGCTAAAACATCTAAATCACCCAAAGTTGTTTTTTCTAATGTTTGGTTGATTTTCTTTACAGGGTTAGCATCTTTTTTAGCCTTAGGTTCTTCCTCCTGTTTCCATATTTTCGTATGAGAAAGTACGATTCTTTTTGCTTCCTTCTGGAATTCAATAACTTTAAATTGCAATTTCTCATCTACTTTTGGAGTAGTCTTGTCTTCTTTTTGCATTTGACCTTTTGGACAAAAACCTTCTATACCGTAAGGTAAATTTACAACAGCACCGCTCTTGTCATTTACACTAATAACCGTACCTTCATGGATACTTCCAACGGTAAAGATTGTTTCAAATACGTCCCAAGGATTTTCTTCCAACTGTTTGTGTCCCAAAGATAATCTTCTATTTTCAGGATCAACCTCCAAAACAACAACTTCAATCTTTTCGCCTATTTTTGTAAACTCAGCAGGATGTTTAATTTTCTTTGACCAAGACAAGTCAGAGATATGAATCAAACCATCTACGCCTTCTTCTAATTCAACAAAGATTCCGAAAGTAGTGAAATTGCGAACAGTTGCAGTATGTTTGCTATTTATAGGATATTTTTCTGTAATATTCACCCAAGGGTCTGGCATTAGTTGTTTTAATCCCAAAGACATTTTTCTTTCTTCTCTGTCAAGTGTAAGAATTACAGCCTCTACTTCATCACCAACTTTCAAAAAGTCATGAGCAGTACGTAAGTGCAGACTCCAACTCATTTCTGTTACGTGAATCAAGCCTTCTACTCCAGGAATTATTTCTATAAATGCACCATAATCTGCAAGAACTACAACTTTTCCTTTAACGTGGTCGCCAACTTTCAATTCTGGATCCAATTGATCCCAAGGATGTGGAGTTAATTGTTTCAATCCTAAAGCAATTCTCTTCTTGGTTTCGTCAAAGTCAAGGATAACTACTCTAATTTTGTCATCTAAATGAACAATCTCTTCAGGTGAATTGATACGTCCCCAAGACAAGTCGGTAATATGAATCAAACCATCTACACCACCTAAATCTATGAATACTCCATAAGTAGTAATATTCTTAACCGTACCTTCTAAAACTTGACCTTTCTCTAAGTGGGACATAATCTCAGCCTTTTGAGCCTCAATTTCGTCTTCAATCAATGCTTTGTGAGAAACTACAATGTTTTTGTACTCATTGTTAATCTTAACAATCTTAAATTCCATTGTTTTATCAACGAATACATCATAATCTCTGATAGGCTTAACATCAATTTGAGAACCAGGTAAGAATGCTTCAATACCAAAGACATCAACAATCAAACCGCCCTTAGTTCTAGACTTAACATAGCCTTTTATTATCTCTTGACTATCGTAAGCCTCATTTACTCTACCCCAAGACTTCAATATTCTTGCTTTTTTGTGAGAAAGCAATAATTGTCCGTTAGAATCTTCTTGATTTTCGATAAATACCTCTACTTTATCTCCTACTTTAAAATCTGGATTGTAGCGAAACTCTGTTGCAGGAATGACTCCATCAGATTTGAAATCAATATTTACAACAACTTCTCTGTCATTCATTGACACGATAGTACCCTCTGCTAACTCTTCATTGCCAATAGAACCAAATGTTTTGTCATACGCTTCTTGCAATTTCGCTCTATCTTCTTGTGAATAAGCTTGTTTTTCGTCTACAGACGCCCAATCAAAATCTTGTAGGGGTTGAATGTTTTTTAAATCTCTCATACGAGAATAAAATGTTTTGTTTGTATTAAATTGCCTGCTCAATTTAAAGTTGTTTAACCTAATTTCTTATCTTCAAAAAGACGATAACAGGCTCGTACTTATTGAAAATGAGTTGCAAAATTACAAAAAAATGTAATTCTGACAAAATAAAATGCATAAATTTATAAAAAAGTTGTAAATTTGCAAAACTTACGGTGTAAATGCTATAGTCTAACCAATAAACATCTAATAAATTATGTATATCATAGATGAAAGAGCCGAAAAAATAGAAATCCTGTCGCGTTATCGCAAATTGATGAGAATAGTATGGGACTCTGCCTCCAAAGATGACTTGTTGATGATACGTAAAGCATTCACAGTTGCAGTAAATGCACATGAAGGAGCAAGAAGAAAGTCTGGCGAACCATATATTTATCACCCGTTGGAAGTCGCACGCATTGCAGGAGAAGATTTAGGCTTAGGACCTATTGCTATTGTGTGTGCATTGTTGCATGACGTAGTAGAGGATACAGATTATACATTAGAGGATTTGAAGAATATATTTAATGAAAAAGTAGCATTTATTGTTGATGGCTTAACCAAAATAAAAGATGTTTATGATTATGCCTCAAATTCTTTGCAAAGCGAAACATTTCGTAAGTTATTGATTGCTATGGGCGATGATGTGAGAGTGATTTTGATTAAACTGTGCGATAGACTGCATAATATGAGGACGTTGGAGTCTATGAAACCAAATAAACAACTCAAAATTGCTTCTGAAACTCAGTTTTTGTATGTTCCATTGGCTCATAGATTAGGGTTATATCGCTTTAAGCAAGAATTAGAAGACCTTTCGACAAAATATCTTAATCCGACAGCATACAACGAAATAAACTCCAAACTACAAGATACAAAAGAGCAGAGAGAAGCATTTATTGCTGAGTTTTGTGGACCAATAAAGAATACCTTGAACGATAGAGGATATGATTTTACAATTTCTTCTCGTGTAAAGAGCATTACATCAATAATTGGTAAGATAGAAAAAAAAGGTGTGAAATTTGAAGAGATATATGATATTTTTGCTATTCGCATTATTTTGAATGTTCCACAAGACAGAGAAAAAGAGACCTGTTTTGCAATTTATAGCATAATCTCTTCTATGTATGAGCAGAGAAAAGACCGTTTTCGCGATTGGCTTACCAAACCCAAAAACAATGGATACGAGGCATTGCATACAACAGTTATGAGCAAACAGGGAAAATGGGTGGAAGTGCAGATAAGAAGCAAACGTATGGACGAAATTGCCGAAACAGGATTGGCAGCCCATTATAAATATAAGGAGGTAGAAGAGGGCGAGTTGGATGCAAATTTGGATAATTGGTTAAGTAAGATTAGGGAACTTTTGGATAATCAAAATGCTACGGCAGTTGATTTTGTCAATGACTTCAAAATGAATATTGTTACAGATGAAATCACAGTTTTTACTCCAAAAGGCAAAAGTATTTCTTTACCTTTTGGTAGTAGTGTGCTGGATTTTGCATTTAATATTCATACAGACTTAGGACTTAACTGTATTGGAGGCAAGGTTAATTATAAAGTTGTCCCTATTGACTATAAACTGCACAGTGCTGACCAAGTGGAGATCATTACTTCACGTATTGCACACCCTGAGGAAAAATGGTTGCAGTTTGTTCGAACAACAAAGGCTATAGGGGAGATAAAACGTTACATCAATTCCTATAAACAAGGTTTCAGAGAGGCAGGTCAGGAAAAACTAAAGGCGAAGTTTCTATCGCTTAAAATAAATTGGAACGAGCAGAATATCCAAAAACTCATCAAATATGTTAATGTGCCAAATGCACTGGAACTCTACTACAAGTCCTTTTATGACGAGATAACTGATAATACAATAAAAATCTGTTTTACAAAGGAAAATGAAAATTCTTCTTGGATATTTTTACGTAATCCATTTAGAAAGCGTTCGCATAAGGAACTTACTCTACGCGAGCAGATAAAAGAGCAGATTCAACAGAATCCTGAAGAAATTCTTATGAAACAGGACGTAGATAAATTGCCATATCTTTCGGCAGTTTGCTGCAATCCATTGCCGGGCGATGATGTTGTCGGACTTATTAGGGACGGTGCAATAGAGGTTCACAGGACTTCGTGCAGAAAAGCCGTTGAGGAGATGAGCAAATATGGACATCACATTGTAAAAGCCAAGTGGCGTGAAAATGAAAAGATAAGTTTTTTGGCGGGGATTAGAATTAAAGGAATTGATAGAAAGGGATTGTTGCAGGATATGGCAAGAGTTATTAGTGAAGTGTGGAATATAAATATGCGTTCGTTGGCTATGGAGAGTAGTGAGGGTACTTTTGAAGGGACAATGATGGTTTATATTTCCGATGCAAACAACCTATTGCATCTTATGGAGAATATTTCCAAGATAGAGGGAATTGAATCTGTCAATAGAATATAACAAAATATGCGACTATTGTACTATATCAATCATATGTGAATAGTAGAAGTTAGATTTTCTTTATAAAATATGAATATTTGATATTGTCTATTCAAAAAAAGTTTGTACATTTGCAGTTTGTTTAAGGAATGTGTTATTTAAATATATTAACTAACTAAAAATAAAAAAGCAGTATGACAAGTGCTATGATAATTATGATTGTTGTGTTTGCGATAGGCTACCTTGCTATTGCAATGGAGCATACTCTCAAAATCAACAAAGCCCCTGCAGCATTGCTGTTGGGAATGGTGATGTGGACACTTTATGTAGCCATTGGAGGATTTCATGCAGGCGAACATCACGGAGTGTTAATTGAACATTTAGGGGATACAGCAGAGATTCTGTTCTTCTTGTTGGGAGCGATGACGATAGTTGAGACTATTGACCATCACGGAGGCTTTTCTATTATTACAGATAGAATTACCACAAAAAGCAAACGCAAACTCCTTTGGGTAATTGCAATTCTTACATTCTTTATGAGTGCAGTTTTAGATAACTTGACTACCTCTATTGTTATGTGTGCATTGCTTAGAAAATTGATTGCAGACAAAAAAGACCGTTGGTTCTTTGGTGGAGTGGTTATATTGGCTGCTAATGCCGGTGGTGCTTGGAGTCCAATAGGCGATGTTACAACTATTATGCTTTGGATAAAAGGAAATATTACGGCTGTAGGTGTAATAAAAGAAACATTAGTGGCTTCAATAGTTTGTATGGTGGTTCCGGTCGCAGGAATTAGCATGATGTTGAAAGGAGAAATTGAAAAGGTTCCAGATGCACAAATAGGAAATTCTGTATCTATGATTTCTAAATTACAAAGCAAAATAGTGTTAGGAGTGGGTGTTGGATTCTTGGTATTTACTCCTGTATTCAAAACAATCACTCACTTACCTCCTTATATGGGAATCTTACTAGGATTGAGTGTTTTGTGGATTTTGACTGAAATTATGCATCATAAACGCCCTGAAGTTTATCAAAGACTAAACATTAGTCATGTAATAACACGCGTTGATACGCCATCGGTGTTGTTTTTCTTAGGAATTCTTATGGCAGTTGCTTGTTTGTCAGAGGCAGGACATTTAAGATTATTAGCACAAGGCTTAGATACACTTGGAAACTTCTATTTGACAGATTTAATTATCGGTGCATTATCGTCAATCGTGGATAACGTACCATTGGTTGCAGCTGCAATGGGAATGTATGACATTGCTCCAGCAGGACATTTTGCAATAGATGGTGCCTTTTGGGAATTTTTGGCTTATTGTGCTGGAACAGGAGGCTCTCTATTGATTATAGGTTCTGCGGCAGGCGTTGCAGTTATGGGAATGGAGAAAATAGATTTCATATGGTACTTAAAACATATTTCTATTTGGGCATTGCTTGGTTATCTTGCAGGAGCAGGGGTTTATGTCCTAATGAGCATGTTTATATTCCACACATAGTATAAGTTATATGTAGAATAATCTGTATATAGTCACAAAATTATAGAGTAGATTGCGAATCGGTAAATCTACTCTGTAATTTTTTTTGAGCAATATTTGATACATTTAATTCACGGACTATAAAGATTCTATGAACTTGTAAGGGTTGTCAATTTTATTCACTAGGTATTGCCAATTATACGAATCTTTATGTAGTATTTTTATAGTATATTTTTTGCCTTCTTTATTTGTTAATTTTTTTGCTTTCAAAGATGGGTTTGCTAAACGAAAATATTTGTATTCTGTACCTATTTGTTTTGCAAAAGCGTAAAAATCATTTATAGTTGAGTCAATTTGAATTGTATCATAATACAAAGATTGGTGGCAATCTATGGGGCGAACATAAAAACCGTACATCTGAGGATTTTGCATTATGACTTTATACGCTATAATTCTGTAAACATAACGTGCAGTTTCGCTATTGAGTGCTAAATCCCAATAATTATTGATATTTTGCTCCTTTATACGTGCTTTTAAACCATTCTCCCCACAATTATATGCTGCACAAGCCAGAGTCCATTTGCCAAGACGAGTATAACTCCCTTTTAGGTATTTACAAGCAGCAATGGCAGATTTGTCAATATCGTATCTTTCATCATATTCACTATTGACAGTTAGTCCATATTCCTTAGCAGTCTGTGGCATAAACTGCCAAAAACCTTCAGCCTTAGCAGGAGAAACCACATTGCCTAAACTACTTTCTGCAACAGCCAAATATTTCAAATCCTCAGGGACATTTTGTTGTTTAAGTATCTTTTCTATTTGTGGAAAATATCTATAAGCACGTTTTAGTATCAAAAAGGTTGTTGAATGTTGGTAACTAATGACAGACAGTTCTCTATCTAAAGCCTCTCTTACGAAAGTATTTTCCAAAGGTACTTTTTCGCCACAGAATGTTACCTCCTTAGGCATTGGGACTGCAAAGTTATGAAAATTTTCTTTTAATATTTCGGTATATTGTTCTTCATTATTTTTATGCTGCGTAGCAAAAACAAATATTTGAGAGGCAATAGCAATGGCACTTAGTACTATAGCAATTGTAGATATGATAATGATTGTATTTTCTTTCTTTTTCATATATTTTAAATATAGTTTTTTATATCATTAAGAGTTATAACCTTGTCGCACAGGATACTCAAACGCTCAATAATATTTCTTAATTGGCGTATATTGCCAGTATAATCAAAGGATTGAAGAAATTTGATTGCATTTTTATCTATCGCCATTTTTTCTTGTTTACTGTCTGTGGCAATTTGAGTTAGAAAATGGTCTATGAGTAATGGTATATCTTCTCGTCTGTCATTCAAATCGGGTACTTGAATTTCTATTACATTGATTCTATGATACAAATCTTCGCGAAAACGTCCTGCCTCAATTTCTTCTCTCAAATTTTTGTTTGTGGCAGATATAATTCTCACATCTACACTAATCTCTTTTTCGCTACCAACAGGTAAAATCTTTTTTTCTTGAATTGCTTGCAAAACTTTGCTTTGTGTATTAAGCGACATATCTCCTATTTCGTCCAAGAATAGAGTTCCGCTGTCGGCAAGTTGAAATTTTCCTTTTTGTTTTGCAATGGCTGTGGTGAAAGAACCTTTTTCGTGTCCAAATAATTCACTTTCTATAAGTTCGTTAGGTATTGCAGCACAGTTCAGTTCAACAAAAGGATTTTTATTTCTTAGAGATTTTTCAAACAACATCTTTGCTACGAGTTCTTTACCTGTTCCGTTGCCACCGGTAATCAAAACTTTTGCATCCGTAGGGGCTACTCTATCAATCATAGATAGCATTTTTTTGATAGCCTCACTTTGTCCAACAATAACAGTATGAGATGGTAGAGTAGGAGCCTTGATTTGTTTTTGTTGTTTGATTGTCTTTGGAATCTGAGTAGGATTTTTATTGATATTTGCTTTAGCAACGTTGAGTACTTTAGTCAAATCCAAAGGTTTCTCAATATAATCAACTGCACCCTTTTTTAAGCACTCAACTGCAGTTTCTATCGTGCCATGTCCTGAAATCATAACGACAGGTGCTGATGAAAATTCGGTATATTTACTCAAAAATTCAATACCGTCAATTTGTGGCATCTTTATATCACAGAAAATCAAGTCAATATTTTTGTCTTTCAAATTATTGATTCCATCTTTTCCATCAGTTGCCTCAAAGACGGTATAATTCTCTAATTCTAAGATGTCTTTTAACGCTCTACGTATTGCACGTTCATCGTCTATTACAAGCACACTATACATTATTTAAGTCTTTTATTATTAAATATTTATAATCACCGAAATAATTTTTTTATTCACAATAATAATTTTTTTTATCACCGTGATTCTTTTATTTCTATCACATCACACTTTTTTATATATTCAACTTGTTATATGCAACCATCCATCTGTCTGGCATATCACCATTTTCTGACGCTTTATAATCTGCATAAAGACAAGGGACAATGTAATGACGTATATATTTTTGTTTCATCAAATTTGTACAAGGTACTTGTACCCACCATCTATCGCTTTTCTTTGACTTATAGAAAACAACCTCGTCTTCTAAATTTTTTAAAAGTACTTTAAATTGGATATAATTATCATCATTTTCGCTTGGAAAATCATTTTTTCTCCATATAAAGCCTTCAATCAGATAATATATACAATGGGCAATTATTTGTGAGGTTCTGCCACCTATATCTGTCAAAACATTATTGCCAAAAAAGCCAATGGAAGTTAATTTGTCGCTCATGCCTGCATAATTAACAATTTTGCACAGTTCCTCTCCATAAAGTCCATGAGGAGAAAAACTACTAGGAGCATCTGAAGCCCTAACGCAATTCATATCCACCATTAGCATATCGGCATCCCTAACCAAAGGTTCGCATCTTTCTAAATTTTGTTGTAAAAGACCTAATCTTACCCGTTCAAAATGTAAATCGTCAAGTAGATTCAACGCTTTTTTGTCTACAAAATAGGTTTGAAAACCGGCATGTGTATAGTCAAACAAAAAATTTGGTTCGCTACAAACTATTTCGTGAAGAAAATTTTCGTCAGTTATAGGTTCGTCATCGGCAATTAAGTCAAATTTGCTATCTAATGCAAAAATATTTATTATTTGTGACACATTGACATATCCCTTGTACATGCCTATCGCTACATCGTTGCTACCGCCAATTACAATGGGGATAATTTTCCTCTGCAATAAGTGTGCCATAACATTACCTAAGGCAAAATAAGTATCATTTACAGTATCACCCACTATTAAGTTGCCAAAATCCGCAATTTTTATTTTCGTTTCTTGTGGCATAAGTGAATAGAAATATCTTCTTACCTCGTCAGGATTGTAAGCACAACCTTTATTACCAATAGAGGCTCTATCTTCTTTTACTCCTATGATTGCCAATTTAATATGATCGTCAAATTCTGGGAATGGTTCTTCTATGGAGTTTATAATCAATTTATCCCCCCATTTTTCAAATCCCTTATTTTTTGAAAAATTTAGATCTTTTAAAGATACTGGTGCAAAATATTGCAAAAATTCGTTAGTATTCATATAATTAAGATTAATTTATTCTTTCAATATCGGCTCCTATTGCGTTTAACCTCTCGTCAATACGCTCATAGCCACGGTCTATTTGTTCGATATTGTCAATAACACTAATTCCGTCCGCACTCATTGCTGCAATAAGCAAAGCAACACCGGCACGAATATCTGGTGAAGACATATTGAGCCCTTTGAGTTTGTATTTACGTTCATTTCCAATAACAGTAGCACGGTGGGGGTCGCATAAAATAATTTGAGCACCCATATCTATCAATTTGTCAACGAAAAATAAGCGACTTTCAAACATTTTTTGATGGATTAGAACACTACCTTTGGCTTGAGTAGCAATGACGAGTGCAATACTTATCAAATCTGGTGTGAATCCAGGCCAAGGTGCATCAGAAATAGTCATAATGGAGCCGTCCATAAACTTTTCTATCTCGTAAATATCTTGTCCTGGTATCAAAATATCATCATTGGCTTGAATTATTTTGATACCTAATCGCGAAAACACTTGTGGAATAATGCCAAGTTCTTTATAATGTACGTTACGCATAAGTATTTCGCTTTGTGTCATTGCAGCCATTCCTATAAATGAACCTATCTCTATCATATCAGGCAAAAGTGTGTGCGTGCAGCCGTGTAATTTTTCATTACCATATATAGTAAGTAAGTTACTTCCAACACCCTCTATGTGAGCCCCCATATTATTTAGCATATTACATAATTGTAATATATAAGGTTCGCAAGCAGCATTGAAAATCGTTGTTATTCCTTCTGCTAAGACAGATGCTAAAATTATATTAGCAGTTCCCGTAACACTGGCTTCGTCTAATAGCATATAAGTACCACGCAAATTGTCGCAACGAATAGTATATGCTCGTTTTTCTTCGTCATATTCTAATTTAGCACCTAAATTTAAAAAACCGCTAAAATGAGTATCCAATCTCCTTCTTCCTATTTTATCTCCTCCTGGTGTTGGAACGTATGCAGAATGAAATCTAGCGAGCATAGGTCCTACCGTCATAATACTACCACGTAAAGATGCGGTCATCTTACGATATTTGTCGGAATAGATTTTATCCAAATCAATGTCATCTGCTTGAAAAGAATATGAATTTTCTGATAAGCGTTCAATCTTACATCCAATAAATTCCAATAAAGCAATTAGATTATTGACATCTCGTATATTTGGAATATTGTTTATAACAACTTTTTCGCTCGTTAGCAAGACAGCACAAATAACTTGCAAGGCTTCATTTTTTGCACCTTGAACTTGTAGTTCGCCTTTCAAACGTCTGCCACCTATAATTCTGAAAGAACTCATTTTTGTTTATTATTACCGTTATTATTTTTCTTCTTTTTTTGTTGAACCTTGTTTTTCTGAAGTGGTTTAGATAAAATTTCTTTTGTAGTTTTGAAATGAAAATCTTTTTCCACCTTGAGTTTTCCATCAGATAATAATTCCAAGTGTTTTAATATTACTTCTTCATCGCAAGTATTAATATTCCATTGCAAATGTGATCTTTTAAGTTCCTGTGCTATGCGAGCAGTAAGATTTTTTTTCTCCTCTCCTTCTTGCATAGTGGAAACTTTTTTTATCATCTGCTCCAAAAAAGTCCCGTATGTACGGAAGCGAATATTAGAGTTCTGATATTTTAAGGGTTGAGGCTTTTCGTCTTTTTCCTTTTTCGATGGTTTAGGATAAGGAGAATCTATATCTAAACTATAATCCGATATTATGAAAAGATGATCCCATAGTTTTCGTTCATAATTAGGAGAATCTTTACCATTATGATTAATTTGACGCATAGAAGATATTATAATTTTAGCATATTCAGTTCTTTTTTGTCTGTCTTCTATTTTTTTGCAAATACCTATCATTTTTTGAATATTTCGACCATATTCTGGTATAATAAGATGTTCTCTTTGAGTATTATATTCCATAGTTATTATCTTTTATTTTTAATTTTGCAAACTTTAAAATTAATGTTTTTTGATTAGGAAAATCTTTAAATTGCACTTTTGCTCGCAAATCTCCACCTTCGCTATATACTTCATTCACTGTACCTTCCCCAAATTTGATGTGCTGGACGTATGTACCCTCGTTAATTTCGTCCAACGTGGCAAAACGCCAACCCTGTGTATTATCTTTTTTCTTTAATTGCAACTGAGTTCTATGTTGAGTAAGGGAATTATATCGTAAAGATGACAATGGCTTCTTTTTTGTAAAAGTATCGGAGCGATTCTCCTTTAAAATAGATATACTTGTTGAATCGATAGAGTTTGTAGCGTTTTCGTAAACTACATATTTGGAATCAATTTCTTTAATGAACCTACTGGTCTCAGAAAAAATTGTTTCGTTGAATTTGAACCTCACATTAGCAGAAGACATTAGCAAATGTTTTTTTGCCCTTGTTATTGCAACGTAGAATAATCTCCTTTCCTCCTCAATATTATCTATAGAACCAAGATTCATTATAGAAGGGAATAGATTTTCTTCCATCCCAACAATGAAAACAGTGTCAAATTCCAATCCCTTTGAAGAATGAACAGTCATAAGTTTTACAAAACTATCCTCTTCATTTTCATCATTGTCTGTATTTGTAATGAGGGAAATTTGTTGTAAGAAAACGTCCAAGGTTTTATTCTTAATAGAAATTTCTTCCCCTGTAAGGCTGTCTACAAGATTCTCTTCGTCAGATTCAACAAAGGATTGCATTGAACCTATTAGCTCATTGATATTTTCTATTCTGTCTTTGTCGTCAGCATCACGTAATAACCTTAAATTATCTACAATTCCAGACCTGTTTATAATTTCGCTCCCTAAATCGTATGCATTACATTGTTGGACTTTTATGCTGAAAGTTTCTATCATAGTACAGAAACTACTTAATTCTAACACAGCTCGTGATGTTATTTTATACGGATTAAGCGAATGTATCTGTTTTGCGGCTTTAAACAATGAGCAATCCAGCTGATTGCTTGTTAGTTTTAACTTATCAAGTGTAGTTTGTCCAATGCCTCTTGTAGGATAATTGACAATTCTTTCAAACGCTTCGTTATCATCATTATTTACAACCAAACGAAGATATGCAACACAATTTTTAATTTCCTTACGGGCATAAAAAGAGGTGCCACCATAAATTCTATATGGAATATTTTTTAGACGCAAACAATCCTCAAAAGAACGAGATTGTGAATTAGTCCTATATAATATTGCCATATCTTTGTATAGTTCTCCATTTTTTACAAAATACTCAATTTTATTTGCAACCCAAGATGCTTCCTCTCTATCAGAAGGCAACATACAGTATAGCAGTTTATCTCCATCGTTATTTTGAGTGAAAAGATTTTTGGGAATTTGGTTTTCGTTCTTTTCTATTATACTATTAGCTGCATTAATTATATTTTTTGTGGAGCGATAATTCTGTTCCAATTTATATACTGTGGCATCTGGGTAATTGCTTTTAAACGACAAAATGTTTTCTATGCTTGCTCCTCTGAAAGAATATATACTTTGAGCATCATCTCCTACAACGCATATATTACGGTAATAGTCCGCTAATTTTTTCACTATTAAGTATTGTGCATAATTAGTATCTTGGTACTCGTCAACAAGTATATATTGAAAGCGATGTTGATATTTTTCTAATATGTCTTTATGGTCGCGTAGTAAAACGTTCATATTAAACAATATGTCGTCAAAATCCATGGCCATTGCTTGTCTTAATCGGCGTTGATAGATGGCATAAATTTTATAAATATCTCCAATTTGTCCTTGTTCGTCTTCTGTACGAAACTGAAAATTCTTTTCATAATCTTGAGGAGAGAATAAAGCACATTTGGCTCGAGAGATACGTTTCAAAACCCTATCGTTACGATATTGTTTATCGTTTAACTTCATTTCTTTTATGATATTGCCGATAAGTTTTTTTGAATCATCATCATCATATATAGTATAATTTCTTGTATAACCTATTCGCTCTCCTTCAATACGTAATATTCTAGAAAATATACTATGAAACGTACCCATAAGTATTGATTTAGCCTCTATTCCTACTAATTCTGCTATGCGTTCTTGCATTTCTTTTGCGGCCTTATTAGTGAAAGTTAAAGCCATTATTGAGAAAGGAGAAACACCTTGCGATAATAAGTATGCAATACGATACGTCAGAGTTCGAGTTTTTCCACTTCCCGCTCCGGCAACTATCAAAATGGGTCCTTCTTTTTGAGTTACAGCCTGTTTTTGTATGTCGTTAAGTCCGTCAGTTATCATTATTCTATTTCTGAATCAATTGCAATAGATTCCATATAATTGTTTTTTAAGCTATTTTTATTTTTAATTTCGTTATATACTATGAATGCTATAACAATTATAGCCGAAAGCACAACTAAATACCATGCAAAACTATCATTTGTATTGTCTATATCTCCTCTAACATATAACCAAAGAGTGATTGCGGCAATTGTGTTATTTGTAAAGTGGTATGTTATATTTGTCCATATATTTCTGCTGTATTGGTACAATAGTCCCAATAGTATTCCCAATATGAATCTTGCAAAGAAGTTAGGTAAATCAAAGTGAATGAGAGAAAAAATTACAGATGAGATAATTATTCCTAACCAAATTTTTTTTGTCCATTGTATAAATAATCTTTGCAAAATTCCTCTAAATACCCATTCTTCCAATATAGCGGGCAGTAATGCCATCACGACTATTAACTCAATCAACCCTATAATAGAAGTATCTGTAATCATGGATAAAACTAATTTTCCATATGCAGAATCTTGTCCAATCGCAGTTACGATAGGTGCAGATGCAACCCATAAAAGTATTCCTACGAATAACCACATCCAATTTAGATTAGAGCAAAACGTTTGTTGTAGAAATTGTTGTCTTTCAAAGAACAAATAATATAAATAAGCACTACCACCAAATATGAATATACTTGATAAGGCTTGTAACAATAACATATTATTTGTAAATATAACAACAACTGCTCCAATGATACTTCCTATGATTGTCATACAGATTACAAAAGCCACAAGTAGCATAAACTTTTGCCAATAAGGAGTATGAATATTATGTAATTTCATATTTAATATTTTTTAATTGGTTTTATGTTGTGTTTTTTATACACAGCATTTATATATAACACTTTGCAAATATAAGAAATTTTCGTCAAATCATGTCTTCTTTATTAAAAATAATTTTTATACATTTGATTTACAGTAGATTATTGATATTGAGAAAAATTATAATTTTGTGCATCGTATAGGAAATTATGATTTTTTCAATTCTTCTTTCAAAAACTCTCCAATAGAATTATGTTTATCTTTGACTGCTTGTTCAGGTGTTCCCGTAAATGCTATTATTCCGCCCTCATTACCAGATTTTTCGCCCATATCTATTAACCAATCGGCAACCTTGATTACATCTAAATTATGCTCTATTATAATCATGGTATTACCTTTATCTACCAACTGCTGCAATGCACTAAGCAAAATTCTAATGTCCTCAAAATGCAATCCCGTTGTTGGCTCGTCTAAAATATATAGGGTATTGCCTGTATCCTTGCGAGATAACTCAGTTGCAAGTTTAATCCTCTGAGCCTCACCTCCTGACAATGTTGTAGAAGGTTGTCCAAGCGTTATATAACCAAGTCCCACCTGATTGACAATATGTAGTTTTTGAACTATTCTTGGTTGATTCTCAAAAAACTCCTCTGCATCTTGGAATGACATATTCAATATATCGTTGATGGACTTGCCTTTATATCTTACTTCTAACGTTTCTCTATTGTATCGTTTGCCATGACAATCATCGCAAGTTACATAAACATCAGGCAAAAAGTTCATTTGCAAGGTTTGAACGCCTGCACCTAAGCATGTTTCGCAACGTCCTCCTTTTACATTGAAAGAAAATCTTCCTGTCTTGTAACCCCTAATCTTTGCAGTTGGCAGTTGAGCATAAAGATTCCTAATCTCGTCAAACACGCCTATGTAAGTAGCAGGATTACTTCGTGGAGTACGTCCTATGGGCGACTGATCAATCTCTATCACTTTGTCAATATTATCTACACCTTTGATAGCTTTGTACGGAAGTATCTTTTTCTCACTGCGATAAAAGTACTTAGACAAAATCGGATGCAAGGTATCGTTGATAAGTGAGGATTTACCACTACCACTTACGCCAGTTACTACCGTCAATACACCAAGTGGTATTTTTAAATCTACATCTTTCAAATTATTTCCACTTGCCCCGTAAAGCGTTAGACATTTACCGTTAGACTTTCTTCGTTTTGTCGGCACTGCTATTGATTTCCTGCCGCTAAGATAATCACATGTTACGCTCTTTTGAGTCAATAGTTCTTTAGGATTACCTATTGCCACAATTTTCCCCCCATTGACCCCGGCACCAGGTCCCATATCTACAACGAAATCGCTGTTTAGCATCATATCTTTATCATGCTCTACAACAATTATGCTATTGCCTTTATCCCTTAGTGCTTTTAATGAATTGATTAGACGAATGTTATCCTTCTGATGCAATCCTATTGACGGCTCATCAAGAATATATAAAACATTTACTAATTGCGAACCTATTTGTGTAGCTAAACGAATTCTCTGTGCCTCTCCTCCCGACAGTGAAGCCGTACGTTGCCCCAATGATAAGTAACCTAAACCCACATCTACAAGAAAAGAAATCTTTGTTTTCAATTCTCTTATGATCTCTTTGGCAATATCTTGTTTTCTAACGTCTAATTTGTTCATTAAAGTGTCGCACCAAACGGCCAAATCTTTAATATCAAGCCACGACAGTTCGGCAATATCCTTCTCATCTATCTTGAAACACAAACTTTCTGCTTTCAAACGTTTGCCTTTACACTCAGGACATTCTTTTTGTGAGAAAAAATTGTTCGCCCATTTCTGAATACTTGCAGGAGCCTCCTCACCAACAACCTCTTTTATAATATTGACTAATCCTCTAAACCTATCAGTATAATATGACGACAACTCATAATCTTTAGATAAAGAAGTTTTCTCTTCCTCGCCATTTTCATTATCGTTCCTACTCGTTACCTGTCCGTACAGTATCTCATTCAAACATTGTTCAGGTACATTTTTCAATGGAGTGTTCGTACTAACCTTGTATTTTTTTAATATCTCCGCAATAGTTTTATACACAGAAGAATTTTTATCGGTAGTCATTGCAACTATTCCACCCTGAGAAAGACTCTTATTCGTATCAGGTATCAGTTTCTTAATATCTACCTCTGTAATCTCTCCCAAGCCACTACATTTTTGACAAGCCCCATAAGGAGAATTGAATGAAAAGGTATTAGGTTCAGGGTCGGGATAAGAGATACCCGTTGTCGGACACATCAAATTCTTGCTAAAATATTTTATATCTCCCTTTTCGTTAGCAATCATAATGTTATTTTTGCCGTTGAGAAAGGCCGTTGCGATAGAGCGTTTTAATCGTTGATTGTTTTCTTGTTTTATAACAATGGTATCTATAACCGTTTCAATATCATGTATTTTATAGCGGTCTAATTTCATACCAAAAGTAATTTCCTCTATTTTCCCGTCAACTCTTACCTTAGAAAATCCTTTTTTTGCTATTTGAGAAAATAGTTCTCTGTAATGTCCTTTTCGTCCTTTAACTATTGGGGCAAGAATTGTGATTGTTTGGTTGTAATATTCCCTATTAACCATCTCTAATATTTGATTTTCGGAATATTTTATCATTTTTTCACCCGTATTTAAAGAGTAAGCGTCTGCTATTCTTGCAAATAATAGTCGTAAAAGGTCATAAATCTCAGTTACTGTGCCAACAGTTGAGCGTGGATTCTTGTTTGTACTTTTCTGTTCTATGGCAATAACCGGTGAAAGTCCAGTAATCTTATCTACTTGCGGTCTCTCCATCGAACCGATGTAGTTACGAATATATGCAGAAAAGGTTTCCAAATAACGTCTTTGCCCCTCTGCATAGATCGTATCAAAGGCAAGCGAAGATTTCCCACAACCGCTTAATCCTGTTATAGTTACAAGAGAGTTTCGTGGAATTTTTAGACTGATATTTTGCAAATTATGAGCCTTTGCTCCAAATATCTCAATATTTGACTGGGTATCACAAAATTTATTATCTTTACTTGCCATTGTTTATGTTAGATTTGGTGTGCAAAGGTACGAAAAAATATTAGACGAAGGCAAAAAAAATAATTTTAAATGGATTATACTTATTTATACCAGGATTTTGAATATGACAACCAAATTGCAAAAATCATCAATTTTGAGTATTGATGTGTAAACAATATTGATGTAATTTTGCAAAACATAGAATATATAATAACTTAAAGATATTAAAAAATATGGAAACACTTCATTTTTTTACAACATTAAAATTTAGTTGGTTAAATTCTTGGATTCCAACGGTTTTTCTCCTAATTATCCAATTTATTTTTATGGGAATTTATAAGGAGGGAGGCAAACGTGCTGTGGATACGTCATGGTACGATAAAAAAGCAAAGAATTATGCTGTTTTTAATACAGTTATGCAATTTGTGGTGATAATTCTTGGATTTTTTGTGCCGTTCAAATGCTGTACATTTTGGTTTTGGATTGGTATGGTTATATATTTAATTGCTTTTGTCTGTTTTATTTGGTCGTTTTACTCGTATGGGACGGCAGATATGGGTAAAGTTATTACAAAGGGTATATATAAACATTCTCGTAACCCGATGTACGCAACTTTTAATCTTGGAATGATTGGAGTTTGTGTTGCAACGGCATCTTTATGGCTATTGATAGCGACCCTTGTTTTTGCTTGGGCGACACATTTAGTTGTTTTGTGCGAGGAGAAATACTGCGAAAAAACCTATGGCGAAAGTTATCTGAAATATAAGCAATCAGTTGCACGATATTTTGGTATTTGATAGGGTTTTCTTAGCTGATATTATACCATAATTTCATATATATGTAATTTTCGTGGGTTGGCGGGAGTGTAGATAAAAGATTTTGCCAATCCAAGGAAAATTTGTATATTTGCAACCTAAAAAGTAAAAAATAAAAATAGCATAGATATGACGAAAGAGTATTTTCCTCAGATTCAAAAAATAGAATACGAGGGCAAAGAGAGCAAGAATGTTCTTGCATTCCATTATTATCAACCAGAAAAGGAAATAATGGGTAAGAAGATGAAAGATTGGCTACGTTTTGCTATGGCTTGGTGGCATACGTTAGGAGGAGCAAGTGGAGACCAGTTTGGTGGACAAACGCGTGCGTATGAGTGGGAGAAAGATTCCAATGTTATAGAGCGTGCTAAAGCAAAAATGGATGCTGGATTTGAAATAATGCAAAAACTTGGTATAGAGTATTTTTGTTTTCATGACATTGACTTGATTGATGAAGCAGATACTATTGAAGAGTACCAACAGCGTATGGAACTTATCACCGATTACGCTTTGGAAAAGATGAAACAAACGGGTATTAAGTTACTTTGGGGGACCGCTAACGTATTTGGGCACAAACGTTATATGAATGGTGCTGCTACCAACCCAGATTTTAATGTTGTTGCCCGCGCAAGTGTTCAGTTAAAGGCTGCTATTGATGCTACAATCAAACTTGGTGGAGAGAATTACGTATTTTGGGGAGGTAGAGAGGGATATTCTTCACTTTTGAATACAGACCAAAAACGCGAAAAGGAACATTTGGCTATGATGCTTACACTTGCAAGAGATTATGCAAGGAGTAAAGGTTTTAGAGGTACATTCTTAATTGAGCCTAAGCCGATGGAACCAACTAAACACCAATATGACGTGGATACAGAAACTGTTATTGGCTTTCTTAAAGCACATGGTCTAGATAAGGACTTTAAAGTAAATATAGAGGTCAATCACGCAACACTTGCAGGGCATACATTTGAGCATGAATTAGCAGTTGCGGTTGATAACAATATGCTTGGAAGTATTGATGCTAATAGAGGAGATGCCCAAAATGGATGGGATACAGACCAATTTCCTATTGATAATTTTGAATTGACACAAGCATTTATGCAAATCATACGTAATGGGGGGCTTGGTACAGGAGGCTGTAATTTTGATGCAAAACTAAGGCGTAATTCTACCGATGCAGAAGATATTTTTATTGCTCATATTTCTGCTATGGACGCTTTGGCTCGTGCTTTGGAAAATGCTGCTGCTATTATGACAGAGAGTGAAATTCCTATGATGTTAAAGGAGCGTTATGCTTCATTTGATAGTGGCAAAGGCAAAGAATTTGAAGATGGTAAATTAAGTTTAGAAGACCTTGTTGAATATGCAACAATTAGTGGCGAACCTAAACAAATTAGTGGCAAGCAGGAGAAGTTAGAAACCATAGTTACTTTGTATTGTAAGTAGTTTTGTTATGAAAGATTCAAATAATAATGGTAGCCGTTCATACCTTATATCAATAGTATTAGTTGCAGTTTTAGGAGGGTTACTGTTTGGTTATGACACGGCTGTAATTAGCGGAGCAGAGAAGGGTCTGCAGGCATTCTTTTTAGGAGCGAAAGATTTTTCCTATACAGATTTTATGCACGGATTTACATGTAGTTCGGCATTGATTGGTTGTATTATTGGAAGTATTCTATCCGGTGTGATGACTACACGCTTAGGTAGAAAGAAATCTTTAATTGTGGCAGGAATATTGTTTTTTATTTCTGCCTTTGGAAGTATGAATCCAGAGTTTTTGCTATTTATGAAAGGCAATCCTACATTTTCTTTGCTAATTACATTTAATATTTATAGGATTATAGGAGGTATTGGAGTAGGGTTAGCATCTGCTATATGTCCTATGTATATTGGTGAAGTTGCACCAAGCAATATTCGTGGAATGTTGGTCTCTTGGAATCAATTTGCAATAATATTTGGGCAGTTGGTAGTGTATTTTGTAAATTTCTTAATACTAGGCGACCACACAAACCCTGTTATTGAACAGATTGGCAAAGGAATGGCTGTAGTTTCACAAAGTAGCGATGCTTGGACAATATCTACAGGTTGGAGATATATGTTTGGTTCAGAGATGTTTCCTGCTGCATTGTTTGCTATACTGGTCTGTTTTGTACCAGAAACTCCGCGTTACTTGGTTATGATAAATAAGGATGCAAAGGCACTATCTATTTTACAGAAGATAAACGGCATGGCAAAAGCATCGCAGATTCTTGATGAAATCAAACAAACTATAACTGTAAAAAAAGAAAAAATGTTCTCCTATGGTTATTTGTGTATCTTCGTTGGTATAATGCTAAGTGTATTTCAGCAGGTTGTCGGCATAAATGCAGTCCTATATTATGCACCACGTATATTTGGTGATATGGGTATGACTAATCCTATGGTAAATACTGTCGTTATGGGAGTTGTTAATATTGTTTTTACTTTGGTTGCAGTTTTTACTGTAGAGAAATTAGGCAGAAAGCCATTATTGATCGTTGGTAGTTTAGGAATGGCACTTGGTGCTTTTGGTGTTGCTTTGACCTTTGGCAATTCTTCGCTAAGTATTATTTGTATGTTATCAATTATGCTATACAGTGCTTCATTTATGTTCTCATGGGGACCAATTTGTTGGGTATTGATAGCAGAAATTTTTCCAAACACTATTCGTTCTTCGGCAGTTGCGATAGCAGTGGCATTCCAATGGGTATTTAATTTCATAGTATCTTCAACCTTTGTGCCAATGTTTAATATGCATTTAACAAGTGGTGATGATTTTGGACACTGGTTTACTTACGGATTGTATGGTTGTCTATGTGTTGTAGCAGCATTGTTTGTTTGGAAATTAGTGCCAGAAACGAAAGGTAAAACACTGGAAGATATGACAAAACTTTGGAAAAAGAAATTGGGATAATTGCTTATTATTAAATTGTTTATATGTGATAGGAGATAGAATTTACAAATAATTTTATCTCCTATATTGTAGGAAACAAAAATTTTTCGTAAATTTGCAAAAGATTGTGATAACGATACAAAGTAATGGCAAAGAAGCGATTGCAATCCGAACATAAAATAGGCATAACGGCAATAATCTGTCTTTTATTAGGTGGTTTGATAGCCTTTGTTTATATGTATTCGAATGGAAACAAGATAGTTATAATGCCAAACGCAGATAGCGAAGTTCATACCACAAGTCAAAAGGGTAAAAATAAGAAAGATACTATTGCAAATTATACAAAACCAAAGCGTTACAATATTTATAATTACTATTATCCTAAAACAAATGGGCAGTTTGTAAAAGACAAAGTTTATAGGGATACTTTACCTAAATTAGATAAAGAAAATTTTGTTAGGATAGAAAAGATAACGAATGATAATTTGATTTTAGATTTGAATTTGTGTGATACATTGGATTTACAGATGATAAGAGGGATAGGACCTACGTTTGCAAGAAGGATTTGCAAGTATAGAGAAAAGTTAGGGGGCTACGTAAAAGTAGAACAACTGAGAGAAGTTTATGGAATTGATGAACAGAAATATCAAGCAATTAGAAAGTATTTTACAATAGGTGAGGAGCATATAAGGAAAGTAAATATAAATTCATTGAATATTAAGGAACTTATGACACATCCTTATATTGATAGGTTTTTGGCAAAAGAAATAATTGTGTTTCATCAAAATTATGGAGCCTATAGTGATGTAAATCAATTGAAAGCAGTACATTTGATGAGCGATTCTTTGTTTGATAAATTAGTGCCATACTTGAGGCTGGAATAAAGTTCTTTGAATTGTAAAAAAATAGATAAAATTCTAACAAAATATGATATTTGTAAAGTGCATAATTACAATAAATTACTAATCACCGAGAAAAATTTCTTAAAATGAGTGATTAGTAAATTTTTTTCGGTGATTATTTTTTTTAATTGCGATTTGTTTGAATTAGAATCTCAAAGTCATTGCCAAAGACGGCATAATAGGCAATTGGTCAATACGTTCAGCCGTGATTCTATCGTAATAGAACATATTGTTACGGTTATATATGTTAGTAGCACTTGCTTCAATTTCCAATATTGAATGTTTGAAGACATCAAAACGTTTTTTAGCTGATATATCAAAGCGATGGTATGCAGGAAGTCGCTTCGCATTCAATTCTCCATACATAGTAGTCAAAGTTCCTGCCGAAGAGATGTAATCTCCAGTGAAACCACCTGCAAAAGACAAGACTTCGCCAAATCCGGCAGTAGCGGTGAATGGGAATCCAGAGCCATAGTTCCAACGAACACTTATCTCCCACGAACGGTCCATACCTAACTGATATGAAGCCAAGATATTAACGTTGTGTCGTCTGTCATAGTGTGGAGCATATGTGCGATTTTCACTTTTCTTTTCAACTTTACCTAAAGAATATATTGCCCAAACATATAATCTTCCGTCAGAATATTTAAAACTCATATCACCACCCCAAGCATCACCTTCTTCAATTGCAAAGTTCTTTCTCAAATATTCAGGATAGGAAAGATGGTCGGACGAATTTGGAGTATAGAGTCTATCTCTATTGATGGCAATCAAATTAGACATAGTTTTGTAGTACCCTTCAATATTAAAAGACAAATACTTTGTAATATCCCACTCAGCACCAATAATAAAGTGATTGGATTTTTCAACATAGTGTGAAACCTCTTCGCCTCTAAATGTTTTGACAACGCCACCAAACAAATCTGGACTTGTAGTCAAGTAGCCTGTGAATAGATTGACGATGTCCCTATCAGATTTTGTATCAATAAAAGTTTGAGAATACTTACCCATTGCTGCTTTTAAACGAAATTTATCTGTAATGTTGTATTTCATGGATAATCTTGGCTCAATTATTGCTTCAGACAAAGAGGCATAATACGAAATCCTCAAACTTGGTTCATATAAGAAATTACCTAAAAAGCCTTTAAATATTAAATAAGTCCCAGCATCAGAGGAATAGTCTTTATTTTCTTCTTCTTGATTTTCAAAAAGAGTATTAGTAGTATTCCACATCAAATCTACACCGTAGCGTAATTGATTTTTAGAATAGAATTGCGTTACATCTAAACTACCGTTGAAAGAGGCAATATTGCTTTTTTGATAACTACTTTTAGATTTCTCGTCCATTTCCATAGTATAATTAGAATA
>ONOZ01000172.1 GCA_900319595.1 uncultured Bacteroidales bacterium
CTCTTTGCAAGCACAAAAGATTACATTATTATACGAGGAAGAAGCAATCATGGGAGAGACTTTGGAGATAGAGCTTAATCCAGAGGCAACAAGGAACATGACCTTTATACATATTCAGAATGATGCAGAGGGCGAGGTAACTTTTAGAATTGAAATGAATCCCACTGTGTCTGATGGTAATACTGTTAGTATGTGTTTTGCGGGACAGTGTATGGCTCCGACGAATTTCAAATCTGCTGCAGTTACTGTTGCTGCAGGTGAAGTATATACCCAATTTGATTTGCAATATGAATATACTTCGTTGGAAGAGTCTTCAGTTTTACTTCATTTCATAGATACATTGACCAACGAGACTTTAAAGAAATTAAATGTTGTATATAAAAATAACGTTGGCTTAACGGAGAATGCAGACGATAAAAATATAAAATTATCTGTCGTTGCACAGCCAAATCCTGCCACAAACAACGTAACTTTCAACTATTCAGTACCTGCAAAATACAAAAATGCTCAATTAGTTGTTAGAAATTCTTTGGGAAGCGTAGTAAAACAAAGTGTTATTAAGACAGGAGTTCATGCGAAAGCAAATGTAAATGTTTCAGAACTTGCAAACGGAGTTTATTTTTACTCTATAATTGCAGATGGAGCAACATTAGTTACGAAAAAATTGATAGTAAAACACTAAAATATGTATAGAAAGAAAGACAGCGTTGAGGGAATTAAGCCTATGACGCTGTCTTTTTATTTATATCAAGAAAAAAATAAATAATTGTCGTAATAAAAATATTATTTTTTGACAATAATTTAATAGCATCGCATCTATCATTATTGGCTATAAGAAAGTGATAAATTATGATTAGTTTTATATCGGCGTTAATACTTTTAATTCTTGGTTATCTGCTTTATGGTAAAGTAGCAGAAAGAGTTTTCAAAACAAATTGTGATAGAAAAACACCTGCAATCGCAAATCCAGATGGCGTTGATTACATTGCTATGCCATGGTGGAAATTATATTTAATACAATTTTTATACATTGCAGGTACAGGTCCAATTTTTGGGGCAGTTATGGGAATTATGTTTGGTCCTGCAGCATTTTTTTGGATAGTATTCGGAACGATCTTTGGCGGAGCAGTACATGATTTTATTTCTGCAATGATTTCTATACGACAAAACGGAGCAAGTTTAACGGAAATAGTAGGCTCTCAATTAGGAAAACGAGTTAAAACGGTGATGCTAATTTTTACAGTGTTTTTGTTAGTTATGGTTGGAGCAGTATTTGTATCTCAGCCAGCGGCTTTGCTTCATGGTCTAGTGCCAAGTATTAGTGTTACTTTGTTTGGAATAATAGTTTTTGCGTATTATCTTTTGGCAACACTTTTGCCGGTGGATAAGATAATAGGAAAGATATACCCTATCTTTGGTTTTATATTTATTTTTATGGCTTTGGGACTTTTGTTTTCTATTTTTCATACCAATGCACCTATACCCGAAGTTTGGAGTGGTCTTTCATCTATGCATCCGAAAGGATTTCCAATTTACCCTATGATGTTCATATCTATAGCCTGCGGAGCAATAAGTGGATTTCATGCGACTCAATCTCCACTAATGGCACGTTGTATAACAAATGAACGTTATGGTAGAAGAGTTTTTTATGGAGCAATGATAACCGAAGGTATTGTAGCATTGATCTGGGCAGCAAGTGCTTCATCTTTCTTTTCTTCTATGTATCCCGATTGTCCTAATGGAATAATTGCGTTACAGCAGTATTCAGCTGAGGGACACGAGACGGCGGAGATAGTATCAGCCATTTGCAAAGGTTGGTTAGGTACGGTAGGAGGTATATTAGCAATAATAGGTGTTGTTGTAGCCCCAATAACGAGTGGCGATACGGCCCTAAGGAGTGGCAGGTTGATCATCGCAGATTTTCTACATTTAGACCAAAAACCTATTGCAAAAAGATTGTTGGTAGCAGTGCCAATATTTGCAGTTACTTTCCTAATAATGAATATACAAGCCGATGTACTTTGGCGTTATTTTGCTTGGAGTAATCAGACATTATCCATATTCACACTTTGGGCTTGTTCGGTATATTTATATAAACAAAAGCGACAATTTATAATTACCTTAATTCCCGCAATGTTCATGACAAGTGTTTGTACTTGTTACATATTGTTTGCCCCCGAAGGTTTAGGATTGCCTTATATTATAAGTGTTGGCTGTGGTATAGCAATGGCATGTCTATTCCTATTCATATTTATTTATTGGACAAGAAAATATGGGCAGGAATATACAAAGAATTAATAAAAAAGTAAGAAAATATTGTAAATTGGAATTTTATTTATATATTTGCAATTACAAAGTTTAGATTATAAGTAAAAAACATAGATAATTATGAAAAGATTGGAAGAATTGGCAAATGAATTTGCTAATAATGTTAGGAAAGAAATAGAAAAACATCATCCGTATTCTCCTATTAAAGAAACAAAAATCGGAGATGTGATTCGAGAGTACAATATTTGCAGAAAAGAAGAAGAACTTGCAGATAAGAGTATAGAAGACGTGATGGAAATGGTTATAGTTGACCAGAATATTAAACGTGAATATGATGGCAAACATCTTTTGAAGTTTCAGACGATGGGCTATACTTTTTATATTAGCGTAAAAGATAAAACTAAAATTCTTGGTGCAGATAAACAGGAATTGGCTCACCCTAAATTTTGGTTGGCATTGCTTTTGATAAGCGTAGAACCAAACCCTGACTCAATAGCAGGTATTAAATTTGAGTTGAATTACGAACCTGTTGTAACATTCAATTAGTTTGTTGCATTTTATTTTGGAATAGCATATAGTAAGGAGCTTAAAAAAGGCGTTGAATCTTACAAAGATGGTGAGAATAAGAGTTTTCACTATCTTTTATAATTATTCCATTTTCATTGATATTATCTATACGTACCTTTCCGCTACAATGAATGATTTTACTCTCGCCCAAGTAAATGCCTACGTGCGTAATTTTGCCTTCGCTATTGTCGAAAAAACATAAATCACTATTTTGAATCTCTCCGAAACTAACTCGCTGACCTTGTGTTGCCTGTTGATAAGCATCTCGTTTCAAGTTAATGCCAGCAAAAGCAAATACATTTTGGGTAAATCCACTACAATCTAATCCAAATATGTTTTTGCCACCCCATTGATACGGAGTATTCAGGTATAATAATGCAATGGCATTGATAAGTAAGGGATTAAGTTTAGTTTTGTGTATCACGTTACCTTCTATTAAAGTGAAATTATGTCCATTTATAGTAAATTTTTTATCAGGTAGCTTTGTAGCCATTGGGATAGTGATAATATCTTCGTCCATTTTAATTTTTGCAATAGGGGAGGAGATAATATAGTTGGAATAGGTATTATAATTATTCTCAGTTATGTTATTAGAATCATTGATAATCAATGTATTTCGCTCATCTATCCAGCCCTCATAATCATCCGCAATATTACGGATTCTTAACCATGAGTCAGTAGATTTATTGCCGATGGACGTTTTTTCAAGTATTACAACAAGATCACCGAATAATAGTTGAGTAATTTGTTCGCTATAACTATTAGGTTCTTTCCTTACAGGCACAACTCCTAAATATGTAAAACCAAGATTTTGCAACATTTTATTGATGTTCTTCCTTTAATAAATCGTTCAATGTCTTTACTGGCGAAAATGTTTCCAAAGGAACCTCCACAAATATGGTAATCCATTTCGCCATTGCACCATTCCACAATCCTGGTCGTTCCATTGCCTTTATTGGTTTGCCTTCATGAGTTTTTTCTGTTATGAATCCTGCTTGATTGTCTATAAATTTCTTTAATACAAATCTATTTCCTTGCCAATCTTTAGTAGAAACCACTAAATCAACAGGATTGAAGTGAGTAGATTGTTTTATAATATTTTTTGTTTTATAACTATTCAAACACATTTGTGCAGTTTCTACAATTTGCAAAGAAATTTCATCTCCTCTTTTTACATAGTAAGGTCCTCCGCCCGGCTCTCCGGTGTTTTTTACCATACCACATACTCTAATAGGACGACTCAATATCTCTCTCAAATAGTGTTTGTAAGCGGTTAGAGTAGGAAATTCGGTATGATTCATTATTTCCGTTATCCCCAAATGTTTAGTCATCGTACGGGCAATACTTACTAAATCTTGTTTTGTTAGCTTTGTCTGTTTTAGTTTTGTCATAAGTGTATTGACTTTTTGTTTAGTAAAAATCAATACTCCTCCAAGTAACTCTTTATTATATATAGTTTCTCTTGTATAGCACGAGGAAATATTGTCTATATTTTTGATGAAGATTATATCGGAATCAATCTTTTCTAAATTACCAATCAATGCACCGTGTCCAGATGGGCGAAAAACCAATTCGCCTTTGCTATCGTAAAATGGTGTATTGTCTGGATTTACAGCTATAGTGTCGGTAGAATGCTCTTGGAATGAAAAAGTAATATTATACCTTAAATTATATTTCTTTTCATATATTGGCACCAATTGTTTTTTTAATTCCTCGAAACCCTCCAAATGTTCTTTAGTTATTGTAAAATGTATATTAGCATTACCTTTAGAGCAAGCATATTCCCCTGCCTCTTTAAGATGTTGTTCAAATGCAGTCATCAAATGCTTGTCCTCTGCATCTTTATGAAAAGTTATCCATGCCTTAGGGTATTTGCCATAGTTTAGACCTCTTGGGGTTACAATAAATTCTACTATTGTTTTGTAATCTTTATTTTTCAAACAATCCTTAATAGATAGTTTTTCTTTTTTCATGCCTTTGGAGAGTAAATCGTAAAAAGCAAATTTATTCAAATTATCTATTGCCTGTTTTACTTGCTCAAAATTTTCGATAGGAGTTGTTTCTTCATCTTTATACTGCTCTAAAAATGTATAGAAATCTTTCATCATTCTCGTAGCAGCACCTGAGGCGGGTACAAACTTTGTTATAGAGTAATTTTCTTTATTATCATCATAGAGTTTTACTAATTCCGTCGTTTGTTTTGTATCATATAATCGTATCCCATCATTGATTGTCGCCGCTCTTACTAACCACATAGTAGGAATGCCATTAGAGAAGTCCTCTAATTGTTGATTTATATCTTCTATTTTTAAGCCGTGTTTTTTTATTTGCTTTAAATCTTGCGTAGAAAAGTCCATAAAAATATTATATTATGAATTTTGATTGTGCAAAGGTAAGGAAATTTATGAAAATTGAATGGTCAAGCATATATTTTTTTATTTTTCCTTATTTTTATTCTTATATATATAAAAAAGTTGTATTTTTGCAAAGTTATTTATAACGCAAAGACAACTAATTATTAACCATTTAAAAATAAAAACAGTATGGCATTTAATTTAAGAAACCGTCATTTCCTTAAACTGTTGGATTTTACTCCTAAGGAAATACAATACATGTTGGATTTAGCAAGAGATTTGAAACGTGCTAAATATGCGGGTACAGAACAGCAACATTTGAAAGGCAAAAACATTGCATTGGTGTTTGAAAAGACATCTACTCGTACGCGTTGTGCATTTGAAGTTGCAGCACACGACCAAGGAGCACACGTTACTTATCTTGGACCAAGTGGTTCGCAAATTGGAGTTAAGGAATCTATGAAAGATACGGCAAGAGTATTAGGTCGTATGTATGATGGTATAGAATATCGTGGTTTTGAGCAGAAAATCGTTGAGGAATTAGCACAGTATGCAGGTGTTCCTGTATGGAATGGATTGACTAACGAATTTCACCCAACTCAAATCTTAGCAGATTTCCTTACAATGACAGAACACACAGACAAACCTTTGAATCAAGTTACTTACGCTTACCTTGGCGATGCAAGATATAACATGGGTAACTCACTTATGGTAGGTGGTGTAAAAATGGGTATGGACGTAAGAATCGTTGCTCCAAAAAAATTACAGCCATCAAAAGAATTGATAGACACTTGCAAAAAGATTGCAAAGGAAACAGGTGCCAAATTAACAGTTACCGATGACGTTGCAAAAGGTGTTAAGGGTTGTGATTTCTTATATACAGATGTTTGGGTATCTATGGGAGAACCTGCAGAAGTTTGGAAAGAGAGAATCAAATTGTTAAAACCTTATCAAGTAAATAAACAAGTTATGAAATTAACAGGCAATCCTAAATGTAAATTTATGCATTGTCTGCCTGCTTATCATAATTTGGAAACGCAAGTTGGTAGAGATGTGTATAAGCAATTCAAGATTGATGGCATAGAGGTTACAGAAGATGTATTTGAAAGCGAAAATTCTATCGTTTTTGACGAGGCTGAGAACCGTATGCACACAATCAAAGCCGTTATGGTTGCTACTTTGGGCGACTAATTGCGAATTACTACTTCAAATAAAAGAGGGATAAGTTTTTCTTATTCCTCTTTTTGTTTTTCTTAAAGTTTTCTTTTGCTTTAAGAAATAGGTATTATAGGTGAGCATTGAAGAATACTCAATTCTTGTTGTAGCCAAAGTCCCCTCGTGTAAGAAGAACTTTTTTCCAGATGGATTCCCTGTTAATAATGGTATCATCATCTGTTTTCATTGAGCGAAGTTCCAAAATGGCAAACTGGAAATTTTTACGAGCATACTCAATATCATTTTGACCTATTATTTCTACTAACCCGTTATTATGACCGTGTCCTGTATTAATGTATGTACACCACCTTGACCATATACCAGAATCACCATATGCCGAACCAACATATTTTTTACCATTACATTTATCAACAATCAAATATATTCCTTTTACATTCTCCAAGGCAGTTTTCCA